>NZ_JAHLZE010000023.1 GCF_020148105.1 Methanobrevibacter sp. TMH8 | reverse complement strand
AATCAAGGTGAAAAAACAAACATAAAGGTAACTTTAAAAGATACTGATGGAAACATATTGAAAGGTAAAAAGATTTCATTAACTATTAACAAGAGAACTTATACAGCAACTACAAATAATAAAGGAATAGCTGTCTTCAAAATATCTGGTTTAAAAGGAGGAAAACATAAATTCTCTGTAAAATTCACAGGAGACAACAACTACAAAGCTCTAACTATTTCAAAAATACAAAAAGTCAACCCTAAAACAGACTTAGGAATCACATCAATCAAAAAATTGTCTTTTAAGAAAAGAATATCAACATATAGAGTTACAATAGCCAATACTGGAAGTTTAAAATCTAAAGCTACTGTTTTAGCTCTTTTCCATATGAGAAAAGGAGTTAAAATCAAAACTAAATACATCAAAATCAAACCAATAGCACCAGGTAAGAAAATATCAATCATCCTCAGCTACTTCCCCGACAGGGCAAATCACAGATACTGCATAGCACATTTCCAAGTAGATCCAAAGAACATAAACAAAGAAATAATATTAGCTAACAACAAAAAATCAATTAGCTTAAAACATTAAACAAAAAACAAAAATAAATAATTTATTTGAGATATGATTAACTTTCATATCTCATTTTTTTATTTTTTTATTAGTTTCACTTTTTTTTTAAAAAATTGATGACGATTCATAAAATTTTTTTCTTTTCTTTTTTGAGATTTAGGGATTTATATGGGTTGTTTTTATTTGTTTCATTGTATATTCTTTTTAGGTTATGTGAAATTCTTATTAATAATAAAAGCAAAAAAGAAAAAAATATGAGTCCTCCTCTGTTTTATTTTATTTATTTTTATATTCAATTGATTTTATATTTTTTTTATTTATTTTGTAGTTAATTTTAATTAGATAATTTTTTTAATATTTATAAATATATATGTATATAAAAACTCTATTTAATTAGAATATTTATTTGTGAATAGTAATATTATTAAGTAATATTAGACAATATTATAAATGAAGTATCTATAAAATGAATTAGCATAAAATGAATTAATTACAATAGAATTAATTTTATATAGATTAACTTAATGGATTAACTTAATGATTTATTTAATAAATTAATTTAAATATACTAATCGATGGATAAGCAGATTAATAAGTGATAATATGAAAATAGGAGTATCAACTTTAGCTATCAATAATAATGAATTATATGAAAATTTAAAAATTCTTGAAGAATTGAATATAGATTATATTGAAATATTACTAGAATATCCAAATTCTAACATTGATACTGATCTTTTAAATTCATTTAATTTTACTTATACAGTTCATTCTCCTATAATTGATTTAAATATAGCTTCATTAAACAAATCAATTCAAATGACTTCTATTAATGAGATTGTTAAATCTATTGGTTTAGCTAATAGTCTTGATAGTGATATTGTTGTAGTTCATCCAGGATCTGTTCCTTTTTTGGCTCGTAATCATCTTGACAAAGTTTTAGCTAAGTGCCGTGAATCACTTGTAACTTTAGATAATTATGCAAAAGATAATGGTGTATCTTTAGCTGTTGAGAATATGCCAAATATTGATAGTTTTCTTTATAAAGATATTAATGAATTAAATAAATTATTGAACAATTTGGATATGTCTATGACTCTTGATATTGGTCATGGTGCTGTTACTGGGTTTTCAGAAAATCAAATGTATTTTGATTCAGTTAAACACATACATCTATCAGATAATAACCATGATCATGATATGCACTATGGTTTAGGTGAAGGATCTATTGATTTTAAAACTATTATCGATATTTTTGAGAAAAATAAATATGATGGAATATATGTTATTGAAGTAAATAACATGGAATCAGTTATTAAAAGTATTGAATATTTAAAAAAATTGAATATTTAAAAGTATTGGATATTTAAAAATTGAATATTTTTTAATAGGAATAAATAAAAATTAGAATGTAATGAAAATTTAATATAAATTGTTTAATATCATTAAATTAAATATTTTTAAAATTAAAATATAAGAATAAATAGAAAATAATAAAATATTAATAAATACTAAAATTAATTAATATCCTTTAATAAAACAAAGAATAATTATATTTATAACTCTATTTAATAATAGAAATAGATAACTGTTTAGAAATAGATAAACATTATTTTATAATAATATAAAAATTATGAAAATTATGAAAAATTATGATAATTATAAAATAATGATGATATATAATAATTATAAATAATAATAAATACTCATAATAATAATAATAATAAATTTTTAATGATAATTTAATTTAACTTAATTTAAATGACTCTTATTTGTAGGTAAAAATATGATATGGAATAAAGAAGCAGAATGTATGTCTAGAGAGGATTTAAGAGAAATTCAACTAAAAAAGCTACAAAAAACTGTTAAAAAAGCTTATGAATGTGTACCATATTATAATAAAAAATATACTGAATTAGGTGTGTTTCCTGAAGATATTGAAACACTTGAAGATATAATAAAACTTCCATTTACTACAAAAGATGATCTTAGAGAAAGTTATCCTTTTGGAATGTTTGCTGTTCCTCCAAAAGATATAATTGAAGTCCATAGTTCTTCTGGAACTACTGGAAAGCCAGTTGTTTCTGGATATACAAAAAAAGATCTTGAAATTTGGAGTGAAATAATGGCAAGAGGACTTACTATGATGGGTGTTGATGAAGAAGATATTATTCAAAATACTCATGGTTATGGTCTATTTACTGGAGGATTCGGAGTTCATTATGGTGCTCAAAAAGTTGGTTCTATTGTTGTTCCAATTTCAACTGGTCAAACAAGAAGGCAAATTGAGATTATGAGCGATTTTGGAACTTCAGTGATGATTTTTACTCCTTCTTATGGTCTTTACTTGGCGGAAGTAGCTAAAGAAGAAGGAATTGATCCAAAATCTATTGGTTTAAAAGCTATTGGATTTGGTGCAGAGATGTGGACTAAAGAAATGAGAGAAAAAATTGAAAGTGAATTTAATGCTCCTGCTTTCAATATTTATGGCCTTACTGAAATTATGGGTCCTGGTGTAGCTGTTGAATGTATTTCTCAAAAAGGATTACATATTTCTGAAGATTATTTTTTACCTGAAATTATTGATTCAAAAACTGGTAATCCTCTTAATGAAGGTGAAAGAGGTGAGCTAGTATTAACTAATCTTAATCGTGAAGGGATGCCGATAATCCGTTTTAGAACCAAAGATATTACCTCTCTTTATCATGAAAAATGTGATTGTGGAAGAACTTTTGTAAGAATGGAAAGAATTACTGGTAGATCTGATGATATGATTAAAGTTAAAGGAGTAGCTATTTTCCCTTCACAAATCGAAAAAGCATTACTTAAAATTGAAAATGTTGAACCTCATTATCAAATAATTGTAACTAGGCCACATTTAATGGATGAAATTGAAGTAAAAGTTGAAGCTTCTCCAGATATTTTCTTTGATGAAGTTAAAGAAATGGTAAATATTAAAAAGAAAATTGAGAATTATATAGAAAATGAAATTGGTTTAAGAGTTAAAGTTTCTCTTGTTGAACCAAAAAGCATTCCAAGAAGTGAAGGTAAAGCTGTTAGAGTAATAGATAAAAGGAATTTACATTAATTAGATTTAGATTAAAAATTTTATAAAATTTATAAATTATATAAATTTTAAATTAATTGAATAATATTGAATAATAAAAAGGATTTTTTGAATTTATATAAAGGAGAATTAAGATGAAAATTAGTCAATTATCAATATTCTTAGAAAATAAAGAAGGAAGATTATGGAATGCATTGGATGCATTAGCTATTGGTGGAATAAACATTAGGGCATTATCATTAGCTGATACTTCTGAATTTGGAATTTTAAGACTTATTGTTCAAGATCCTGAAAAAGCTAAAAAGATTCTTGAAGATAATAATTTTATTGTAAAAATTATTGAAGTTGCTGGAATTGAATTAGATGATACTCCAGGAGGTCTTGCTACTGTTTTAAAAATATTAAATGATAATAATATTAATCTTGAATATTTATATGCATTTACTCATGAAAAAACAGAAAAAGCAATATTGTTACTTCAATCTAATGATTTAAATTTACTTTTAAAAGTTTTGAAAGAAAATAACGTTTCTATAGTTCCTCCAGAAGAAGTTTATAATTTATAAATATTACTATTTATATAAATTTTAATATAAACCAATTCAGACTAAATTAAATCATTTATTCATTAAATCGTTAAAAATATATAGTTAAATCAATATATAATTATATTAATTATATAATCATAAATTATTAACATTATATTAATTATATTATATTAGAAATTATTGTATAATATACTTGTATAATATATTTGAATTTAAAAATTAGAGACATAGGAATATTTGAAAATTAGAGACATATGAAAATATTGCACAAGGTGTTAATATGGATAGATATTGTACTGAATGTGGTCAAAAAATTGAAGATGGGAGTGAATTTTGTTCTAATTGTGGAACTAAAATCCTTGATGAGGAAGAAACAACAAAAACATATGAACCTCAAGTTGTTGTAAAAAATGAGAAAAATCCTGGTTTAGCTGCTGTTTTATCATTTTTAATAATTGGATTAGGGCAAATATATAATGGAGAAATAGCTAAAGGATTAATTCTTTTAATTGTATCTTATATATGTATTGCATTGTTCTTTTTAATTATTCCTCCAATTATAGGAGTAGTTTTATGGATATATGCTATATATGATGCTTATAATACTGCTAAAGGCATCAATGAAGGAACTATTAATGCTAATTGAAACATGTTTATTAGAACATTTTATTGGAATATTAAAACAATAATTTAATTAATATTGTCAATGTTTATTTTTATAATATTTCAATTTTTATTAAATAATATTTTTTTATTTATTTGTATAATCTTCTAATTTTTATTTAATTAATATTTCAATTATTTATTTATATTGATTTTAAAACTAATATTTTTATAAGCTGGTTTACAACAAGAAATAACTTCTTCAGTTCTAACTGAATATGATGAATATTCTTTGAAAAGTTTATTTAATTGATTTTCTACTTTATCTAATTTATTATAATCTAAAACAGCTATATTTCCTAAAAATGAAGTTTGATAATTTAAATTAATAACAGTAAGATTATGAATTTCTGGAATATCATTTTCAATCAAGATATTATTAATTTTATTAATTATTTCATCTTTAATTTCATTTTTTTTCTCATCTGACATAATATCTTGTCCTATTACTATTATTTATCAGTTTCATCTATATTATTATTTTAATTTTTATTTTTTATATTTTTACTCTATTTATTTTTTATAATTTTTTTATAAGATAAAATTATATAAAATTACATAAAATATTATATAATATTATAATTTTTTAAATTTTTTATAAATATATAATATTTTAAATTTTTTATAATATTTGATATTATCTTATTCAATTTTCACTTAAATTAATAATTCTTTCACTTTTTATAATTTCAGTTAATTCATGGGCATTTTCATTTGAAGGGTCTATTATTAAAGATTTTCTTAAAAATTTCAAAGCTCCTTTAGAATCTCCTTGTTCATTTAATATCAATCCTAAAAGATACCAAGCATCTGAATTATTAGAATCATTATCAATTATATAAATTAATATATCTTTTGCAAAGCTATAATTTTTTTCTTTAATAAATTTTAATGCTTCTTTAAAGTCTGATTGGAGTTTATTATTCTCATTAGTATTAATTTTAGAATTTTTACTTATATCATTATTTTTACTTATATTTCCTTCAATATTCTTTTCATTAGTAATATTATAACCAATATTAGAATTTTTTAGATCAATTTGATTAATTTTATTCAAAATATTATTTTGCTCTTCAAAATTTGTTTCATTATCAATATAACTTAAAATATAGCTAGTAGCATCCTTGTGAAGTGGTTTATTTTCATTTCCACATTTAGGAGAGTATATACATGATGGACATCCAGATTCACATTGGCAAGTGTCGATAAGACTTTTTGTAGACTGTACAAGTTGATTGAAAACTTCCAATGCTTTTTCACAGATTCCAATTCCCCCTTCATAAGCATCATAAATAAATATTGTAGCTTCTTGAGTATCTGGATGGTAATTAGTTGAAAGACCTCCTATATCAAATCTATCACACATAACATGAAGGGGATAAAGGCCAATAATAGCATGTTCTACACCATGAAGTCCTCCAGCAAAAACATCATTTTCTTCAAATTTATCTTCAAGTATATCTTTAATTTTTTCAGGAATTGTAAACCAAATTCCTTTTGTTTTAAACTTTAATGGTGGAAGGTCTAAATTAAAAGTTCCCAAAGATTTTGAAAAATGCATCTTCTTATATTTATGGAAATCTTCTGAAACCTCTAATTCTCCAAAATGAACAGTAAAATCTCCAACTTTTTCATTTTTTATCTTAGATTTGATCTTAATATCAACATCTTTTAAAACAATAGTATGATAATCAACAGCTTGTTTATATACATTTACATATTTGGAGTGTAAATCCACATTGTTAACAATATATGTTTCTCCTTTATTAATCAAAACTGCACCTTCATGAGCTTCCCTATATACTTGAGCTCTTTCCATTGTTTCAAGAAGATTTTGATTGTAATTACTCTTTTTATTATTTTTATAATTATTATCAGTATTATCATTCACAGTATTATCATTTGCATTACTATCATTTGAAGTGTTATTAGTACTATTAGATCTATTCATGACCATAACTTTAAATGAATCATTAGATAGCTGATCTAAAGAATGTTTAAATGATGCTTCATCATCATGGTATATATATTGTTCTCTTTTATTCTTTACCAATTCTTTACTTTCAAGGAGTTTATTTATACTATTTTCTTCTATGTTAAAAATTGATTCAATTTCATCTTTTTTAATAGGAAGTTCATTAGCTGCACATAATAAATGTGATTTAGCAATGAGTTTATTATTTAAATCAACTATTGCATTTTCATGAGGCTTATCAAAGAAAAACTCAGGATTTTTCATAAAATATTGATCAAGCTGATTTTCAAAAGCTAACAATATAACAATAGATTTTTGATTTTCTCTTCCAGCTCGTCCTGCTTGTTGCCATGTAGAAATCATTGTTCCAGGATATCCTGAAATTATAACTGCATCAAGTGACCCAATATTAATTCCAAGCTCAAGAGCATTTGTACAAGTAACCCCCAGATATTTTCTACTTTTTAATCCCTCTTCAATTTCTCTTCTCTCACTAGCTAAATACCCTGCTCTATATGCAGTTATTTTTTCAGCTAAAGGTCTTTTATATTGTGCCATGTCTTTTTTAGCCCACATAGCTATTAATTCAGTTATCTTTCGTGATACAGTAAAACAAAGTGTTTGTATATCTTTTAATAGTAGATACAATAAAATCATTTCAGTTTCTTGGTGAATTGATAAACCATCAGTAATTTTTTCTCCTTTATCATTATCATTAGCTATTATATCTTTAGCTATTGCATCTTCAATAAATTGCTCATCAAAATTTCCTTTGTTTTCATCAATAACTCTATTTTTTTTCACATTTTTATAAAATGGATTATAAAAAATAAAATCTTTCTCACCACTTGGAGAGGTATCTTTATCAATTAAATGAAAATCTTCACCTACAAGCTTATTTGCAAGTTCAACTGGGTTTGCAAGAGTAGCTGATGAAAGAATAAATTGAGGGGAAGAACCATAAAAATTAGCTATTCTTTTCAATCTCCTTATTAAAAAAGCAACATTAGATCCAAAAACTCCTTTATAATAATGAGCTTCATCAATTACAATATATTTTAAATTACTGTAAAATCGGTTCCATTGGTGATGCCAAGAAAGAATATGGTGTATTTGATAAGGATTTGTTAAAACTATTCTGGAATTCTGTCGAATCCCATATTTTTTATTTTTTGGTGTATCACCATCATAAGTAGCTGGTTTAATTTTTAAATCTAGATCTTTTTCAAGATCTTTTAAAATATTTAATTGATCATTAGATAGAGCTTTTGCAGGATAAATATACATTGCAGTTGCATCTTTATTTTTAATCATTGTTTCCATTATTGGTAGATTAAAAGCAAGTGTTTTACCAGATGCAGTAGGTGTAGTAATTATAATGTTTTTTCCATTTTGGATTTTATTATAAGCAAGAGTTTGATGTTTATAAAGCTTAATTTTTTTATTTTCAAGATAATTAGCTATTTTTTGATGAGGATGTGTCAATTCTCTATAAATAGCTTTTTTTCCAGGTATTGTTTCAATATGAGCTATTTTTTGACGAAATCTAATATCGTTTTTAAATTTATCAATAGCTAATTTTTTCATAATAATCAATAATTATTTTATAATATATAATAAAAAAATTCCATATTTTAATATATTTTGAATTTTTAATGTTTATTTTATTATTAGGATTATACTATAAATGTTAAAATTAATAGCTATCCTAAAATATATTAAAATATTATATTATGATAAAACATTAGTGTATAATTAAATAAATACTTTACTTAAAGATTTTCTTGAATATTAAAAATAATACTTTTCATTAGCTTGGAAATAATTGATATTATAATTGATATTATCAATATAAATAAATATTATTAATAAAAGTAATAATATAAAATTATAATATAAAATATGAAATAAATATAATAAAAATATTTTTAAATATTTTATAAATATTCTTAATAATCTTGAAATATCTTTAAATATTTACTGATAATATGATTAGCTATTCTCAATTTGAAAATATTGTTGTTAATGAATTAAAAAGAGATATCTCTTCAAATAAAGATCAACAAAAAGCAATTTCATCTGAAAAAGACCAGTCTTTATTTATAGTAGCTGGGCCTGGTTCAGGGAAAACCACAGTTATGGTATTGAAGATTTTAAAATTCATATTTGTTGATGATATTAATCCAAATGAGATTCTAGCTACTACCTTCACACGAAAAGCAGCTAATGAACTTAATTCAAGAATATTAAGTTGGGGAGATGAAATCAAAAAACATCTTTATAAAACGCTAACTGATAAAAAAAAGATTAATCAACTTAATAGAATTGACTTTAATCAGATAATCACTGGTACTATTGATAGTATAGCTGAAGAGATACTTAGAATACATAGGGATCCTGGAACAAATTTACCTGCAGTTATTGAAGATTTTGTTTCTAATTCAGCTATGATTAGCTCAGGTTTATTTAATAAAGATAGATATTTAGATAAAGATTTGCAAAAATATTTAGGAACTATTAATTCTACTGAAGAAGTTAAAAATCCTTCTACAATGAGTAATCTATTATTAGATATTAAAAATAGACTATATTATGATCAAGTTGATTTTAAAGAGCTAATTATGAATGAAAATTCAGAAGGTTCAAAAATAGCTTTGGAGGCTATATCTGATTATTTCAATGAGCTTAAAAAAAGAAATATACTTGATTTTTCAATGTTAGAATCTAAATTTTTAAATTGGTTAAGTTCTGGAAAATTAGATATTTTTTTAAAAGAAATTAAAATTGTTTTAATAGATGAATATCAAGATACTAATTTACTTCAAGAAAAAATCTACTTTAAATTAGCTGAATCAGCTTTATCAAATGGTGGAAATGTTACTGTAGTTGGAGATGATGATCAATCCTTGTATCGTTTTAGAGGAGCTACTGTAGATTTATTCACTAATTTCATTGAAAGAGCAAAAAAACAATTAAATATCGATGTAATTGAAGTGAATTTATCTCATAACTACAGATCTAGTGAAGATATTGTTAATTTATGTAATCGTTTTGTTGAATTAGATGAAGATTATCAATCTGCTCGTGTGAAAGAAAAACCTAAAATTGAATTTTCTAGAGTTAATAATGAAGATTTTGCTGATAAAGAACAAATTCAGCTTAATAAAGTGAGTAATCAAAAATCTGTTCCTGTTTTGGGAATGTTTAGACAAAATCAAGAAATATTAGCTAAAGATTTATCAATATTAATTAAAGATTTAACTCATGGAAAGAATGTTAAAAAGAAAATAAAAAGGGTTTTAAAGTCTAATAAATCTAATGGTTATAATGACTTAAAAGATAAAGCAGTTAAAAATGAATTTATAAGTCTAAAACTTGATGAAAAAGAAGGATCTCCGTCAGATATAGCTATTTTAACTTATTCTCCTAAAGAAATGTCATATGGAAATCAGCTATTTCCTTATTATCTTAGAAAAAATTTAATGAACTTTAAAAACCCTGTTGAAGTTTTTAATCCTCGAGGTCAGGATCTTCAGGCATTAAAATCCGTGGGAGTTTTTTGTGGATTAATTCTTGAATGTATAGATCCAGAAGCTAAGTTTCAAAAATCTATTAAAAAAATTCCTAAGTTAGCTGAAAGAAACATGAATAAGTGGCGGAAATTAGCTATTGAATATATAACTACTAACCCTGAACCTGTTCGACCTGTTTCATTGGAAGACTTTGTGAATTGTTGGAAAACACGAAGACCTTTTGCACATAACCCTAATATATGGCCCGATAATGCAAGTTTAATTGAACTTGCTTATAAATTAATCACTTGGATTGATGAACTACAAGAAGATACTGAAGGTGTTGTTTATCTTGAAGCTATTGCTCAGACAATTACTCAAACTGGATTTTTCAATGAATATTCTGCTCAAATTCATTTTAAAAATGAACTTCTAGAAAGAAATTCTGTACAAGAAGCTATTTGGAATATTTTTGTTCCAATAGCTACTGGAGGAGTCTCAATTGATGAAAATCTTTTAGATACTTTACCTAATAATAGAATTAATATAATGTCTATTCATCAATCAAAAGGTTTAGAATTTCCACTTGTTATAGTTGATGTAGGATCTAGATTCCAAAAAAACAGAGTAAAAACATCATTTTTAAGGTTTCCTAAAGAAGGTGGTAAATCATCAAATCTTGAAGATAAAATTAGACCATATAGTCCCTTAGGAACTGGGGATAGAGATCCTAAAGATAGAGCTTTTGATGATTTAACACGTTTATATTTTGTTGCTTTTTCAAGAGCTCAAGATGTTTTATTGCTAGTTGGTTTGAATTCAGCTATTGATGGATACATTGCCAATGATAAAGAAATGAAAATACCTAACATTGCTTTAGGTTGGAAGAGAGATGAAGAATTTATAGGATTTGATGAAATTTATCTAATTTAATTTAAAACTTAATTAAATGAATTTATATAACTTAATAATATATCAATTATAATGAATTAACTAATACTCCAAAAATAAAATCAATTTAAGAATTTAAGGTGAAAAAATGAAATTATCTCCAAGGTCTAAATCATATATGATTCCAGAATATAGCTTAACTGGGGACTTATTATCATTTTTAACATGTAATCTTCAATATCGATACCAAAATAGAGGAACTTTACCTCCTTCTATGCCTATACAATTATGGTTTGGAGAATTTATTCATGGAGTAATGGAAGAATCATTTCTTAAATGGAAAAATAATAAAGATAAAGGATTAGATAAAAGATTTCCTTGGGATTGGAAAGAAGATATACGTCCTATTGAAGAAATGATTGATTTGAGATTAAGGGCAAGGGGACTTTATCCTCCTTTAGCTTATTTTTGTAAATATCAAAAAGAAGACTATATTAATAAAAATGATAATAAAAACAATAAAGACGATGATATTAGCTCTTCAATAGGTTTATGTAAAGATGAAAATCATCCTCATAAATTATTATATAGTGCAAGAGCTGAATCTTCCATAAATGTATGGGGTCCTGATTTATTTCCATTAATTGATTCAGCTGAAGTTTTAATTAAAGGTAAAAGACCTATGCCTAATTTTGATAATAATAAAAGTAGGTCAAATTATTATGGTATAAATGGAGTAATTGATGTTATAAGTTCCCTGCGAATTGATGAAAATGCTGATGATGATAATAATAGTATAATTAATTATTTAAAAAAAGATAAAGATTTTTCAAGAATATTAAATTCATTTGATTCTGATGAATATGAAATAATTATTGACTATAAGGGAATGAAGAGACCTCCATTAAAATCTCATAATTGGAAATATCATAAATGGCAATTATTAACTTATTCTTGGCTAAGATCCAAACAAAATGATTCTAAACCTGTGATTGCTGGGATAATTTTTTATTTAAATGAACTTGTTCCTTCAACTGAGGATTTAATAGCTATTAAACAAGATATCATAGATGGGAATAATGATGTGAAAATTACTCCATCAGAAGAATCTAGAATATTAGAGTGGGATGAAAATGAAGTTAACTATATTAAATTATCAGATAACTTTAAAAAAGATAGGTCAGTACGAACTATTGCTATCGAAGAAGAATCTATTTCAACTGCTCTTAAAAACTTTGATAATGTTGTTTATGATATAGAAAATTCAATTATAAGTGAAACAAATGGGACTCCTATCAAAAATGCTTGGGAAGCAAAAGGAGATAAAAGAACTTGTGATGCTTGTGATTTTAAAACCTTTTGTAATAAATCCAACTTAAATGAATTTAAAATTCCTTAGTATTCTTTTATTATTTTTATTCCTCTTTATTCTTTAAAATTCTTCAATTTCATTTTTTCACCTTAAATTCTTAAATTGATTTTATTTTTATTATATAATTAATTCTGATTTGTTTTGATTATAAAATTATTTTTATTGTAACAATTTTAAAATTTATATTATTATTAAAATTTAAATTGAATAGTAATAGTTAATAATGATAAAATAGATATTATTCTTAATATGAATTTTATTGAATAGAATTTCAGTATAAATTCTATACTTTTATAAAAATTAAATATAAATTTATTAATATACTAATTTGGAAGGCAGAATATGAGTAAAGTTAAACTTATATCATGGAATATCAATGGAATCAGAACTAGAGCTAAAAATAAAGAATTAAATCCAATTTTTGATGAAAATCCAGATATAATATTGTTTCAAGAAACAAAAGCAAAATACGATCAATTAGATACTAATTTAAAAAATATTGAAGGTTATAATTCTTATTTCACTCCAGGTGAATCAACTAGGTCTGGAGGAATAGCTACATTTTCAAAAATTAAACCAGTTTTAGTAAAGAAATTTTTTGATGTTCCAGATACTTCATTAAAAATGAAAGTTCAAAATTTTAAATTTGATAATTTTAGCTTGATTCATATTTATGCTCCTACTGGAACAGGATCTAAAGCTAATAAAGAAGCTAAGTTAGAATTTTTTAATAAATTACTTAATTTCGCTGAAAAACATAGAGATGATAATGTTATAATAGCTGGAGATTTTAATATTGCTCATAGTGAAAAAGATATCAGTGATCCAGAAAAATCAGCAAAAACTGTAACATTTTTAGAAGAAGAAAGAGCTATTTTAGATAAGATAGAAGAAATTGGTTTTGTAGATTCTTTCAGATTAATCAATCCAGATGAAACTACTTTTTCAGCCTGGAAATCTCAAAAAACTAAAGAGTCAGGTGAAGGTTCTCGTTTAGATTATTTCTTTGTTTCAAAAAATCTAAAAGATTCTATTAAAGAATCTAAAATATTGTCTGAAATCGAAGGTTCTAAACATGTACCTATAGAACTTGTTTTAGATATTTAATTATTATTAATTATATATCTTAATACTAATTTTTTATTTATTTTTTATATTTTAAATTAATTCATTATAATAAAATATTATTTTTTATCCGGAAGTTATCTGGAAGTCAAAAATTTAGACTAATATGAGATGCTTCTAATTTTAATTATACTATATTAAATTTTGAATTAATTAAATAACATCTATTTTCTTATTCCTTTTATAATTATTAATTGATCTCTCAGTTTAGCAGCTCTTTCAAAGTCTAAATTAGATGCAGCATCTTTCATATCTTCTTCTAGATCCTTTATTAACATTCTAAGTTCATCTTTAGGGATTTTCTTAAGATCAGCTGCATTTTTATCATATTTAACTTCTTCTTTTTTCTCTTTTAGTGATCTGAAAGTTGATTTAGGTTTAATATTATGTTTTTTATTGTAAGCTAATTGTACTTTTCTTCTCTGATTTGTAATATCAACAGAATTTTTAATAGAATCAGTCATTTCATCAGCATACATCAGAACTTGACCTTCAACATTTCTTGCAGCTCTTCCAATTGTTTGTATAAGGGATGTTTGAGATCTAAGAAAACCTTCTTTATCAGCATCAAGAATTCCTATAAGAGATACTTCAGGGAGATCTAAACCTTCCCTAAGTAAATTAACTCCTACAAGACAATCAAACTCTCCTCTTCGAAGATCATCAATAATATCAATTCTTTCTAAAGTATCAATCTCTGAATGAAGATATCTAACCTTAATACCAATTTTAGCATAATAATCAGTTAAATCTTCAGCCATTCTTTTTGTAAGAGTGGTTATTAAGACTCTTTGGTCCTTATCAATTCTTTTTCTAACTTCTCCTAGTAAATCTTCAACTTGATTTTTAGCTGGGCGAATAATAACTTCAGGGTCAACTAAACCAGTTGGTCTGATAATCTGCTCAACAATATTTAAACTTCTAGTCATTTCATAACTACCTGGAGTAGCTGAAACATAAAGGACTTGATTAACAGATTTTTCGAATTCATCAAATCTAAATGGCCTATTTTCTTTAGCTGAAGGAAGACGAAAACCATGTTCAACAAGTGTTTCTTTACGAGCCCTATCACCATTATACATTCCTCTAATTTGAGGAACAGTAACATGTGATTCATCAATTATAGTTAAAAAATCCTTTGGAAAATATTTAAGTAGAGTATAAGGCATTTCTCCCCAAGTTCTTCCTGAAAGGTGGAGTGAATAATTTTCTACACCTGGACAATATCCCATCTCTTGCAACATTTCAAGGTCAAAACGTGTTCTTTGTTCAAGTCTTTGAGCTTCAACTAATTTATTTTGTATTTTTAGTTCATTGAGACGAGAATCAAGCTCTTCTCTAATATCTCTAAGAGCATTATTCATACGTTCTTCAGCTACTACAAAGTGTTTTGCAGGGAAAAGAGTATATCTTTCAAGATTTTCAATTTTTTTACCAGTAACTTTATCCACAATAGCTATTGAATCAATTTCATCACCAAAAAGTTCAATTCTAATAGGAGGGGTGCCATGAACAGGATTAACTTCAATTACATCTCCTCTAACTCTAAATTGACCAGTATCAAATTCAATATCATTTCTTTCATATTGCATATGAATTAAACGAGATAATATTTCTCCTCTATCTAATATATCTCCTCTAGATATTGAAAGTGCAAACTCTCCATAGTCTTCAGGAGAACCTATACCATAAATACATGAAACACTTGAGACAACAATAACATCATCACGAGAAAGAAGAGATTGTGTAGCAGAATGTCTCATTCTATCAATTTCTTCATTTATTGAAGCTTCTTTATCAATAAATGTATCAGTTCTTGGAACATAAGCTTCAGGTTGATAATAATCATAATAACTTACAAAATATTCAACTGCATTATCTGGAAAAAATTCTTTAAATTCTTCATATAGTTGAGCAGCAAGTGTTTTATTGTGAGAAATAATAAGTGTTGGTTTTTGAACCTCTTCAATAACATTAGCCATAGTAAAAGTCTTTCCAGAACCAGTTACTCCAAGTAAAGTTTGTTCATGGAATCCTTTTTTAATTCCATTTGTAAGTGATTTAATAGCTTTTGGTTGATCACCAAGAGGTTTATAATCTGATGAAATTTCAAATTTTTTCATAATATCCTTTAAATTTTTAAATTACATAATAATTACATAATAATTATCCAATATTAATGTATATTTATATATAATTAAATGTAAAATTTATTAATTAAATTATAATTCATTGATTTATATTACTAATAATTAATATATAAAAATATATTTATATATTCTTTCATAAAATTTATTTTAAATTTTAATATATTTCTAAGTTTTCCTAGTTAATGATAACTAATTATAAATAATTATAGTAATTATAATAGTTATGTAAAATTATGATATTATTTTTGAGAAAATTTAAATATAATGTATAGATATAATGTATAACTAGAATTTTTATTAATAAAAAATAATATAATATATAAATAAAGCATTTAACTAATTTTTTAAGAGAATAATACAATTAAAAATAAGATATCTGTATGGAATTATAAAAAAGTTAAATTATGTCAACTAAAGTTAAATCACCAGAAGATCTTCCAAAGAAACCTGGAATATACATAATGAAAAACTCTGATGATGAAATAATATACATTGGAAAATCAAAATCATTACAAAATAGAGTGAAATCTTATTTTAAAGATAAATATGATACTCCTAAAACAAAAATTTTAATGAGCCATTTCAATAGCTTAGAGTATATAATCACAGATAGTGAAAAAGAAGCACTTATTCTTGAAGCAAATCTTATTAAAAAACATAAACCTAAATATAACATCAGACTTAAGGATGATAAACGATATCCTTATGTTAAAATAACTAATGAAGATTTCCCACGTCTAATTATAACAAGAAACATAGGGAAAACAGGTAGCTATTTTGGACCATTTACTGATGTTGGTTCCGTTCGTCAAACTGTTAAATTTTTAAAATCATTATTTAAAATTAGAACTTGTCGTAGGATGGATGGTCCATGTTTAAATTGTCAAATTGATTTATGCTATGGTCCTTGTGCAGGTAATATTAGTAAAAATGAATATAAAAAATTAATTAATAAAATCGATCTTTTTTTCCAAGGCAAATATACTGAAATAATTAAAAACTTGGAAAAAGAAATGAAGGAATCATCCAAAAATTTTAACTTTGAAAAAGCAGCTGTACTTAGAGATCAAATAGCTTCAATAGCTGAAGTAATGGAAAAACAATTTGTTGATTTTGCAGATGAATTAGATCAAGATGTTATAGCTATGTCCTTTGATGGAGATTCAGCTATTGTTGTGGTTTTTTCAATTAGAAATGGGAAAATCAATGGAAAAGATGATTTTTTAATGAGTGGAGCTAAAAATAACAAATCTAATGAAGTTATATCTGCTTTTATACAACAGTATTATGGTATTAATAGGCATGTTCCTAAAGAAATTATTCTCGAAGAAAAAATTAAAAATAAAGAAGAATTCATATTAATTGTAGATTGGTTAAGTGATTTAAGAGGAGATAAAGTGGAAATTTCTGTTCCTTTAGAAGGAAGTAAACTTAGATTAATTCGAATGGTTGCAAAGAATGCTGAAATCATTAAAAAACAGAAGAAAAAAATGAAAAATGCTATGATCGAATTGAAAAAATATTTAAAACTTCCAAAACTTCCAAGAATAATTGAAGGATATGATGTATCAAATATTTCTGGAAAATTAGCTGTTGGATCAAAAGTTTCATTTTTAGATTCTAAACCTAATAAAAAACAATATAAAAGATTTAAACTAGAAACTCCAGGACCTAATGATTATGAGATGATGAGAGAATTATTAAGTAGGAGATTGAAACCTTTAGCTAATTGTACTGATGATGAAGAAGGAACTATAAAATGTGAAAAACCTGACCTTATACTTATTGATGGGGGTAAGGGCCAATTAGGGATAGCTACAGAAGTATTGAAAAAATACAATCTAGAATATATTCCTATAATTGGTTTAGCTAAAGAATTTGAGGAAATATTTGTTCCACAAAGTTCAAATCCAATTAAAATTCCTCAAAATAATGAAGGACTTCATTTACTTCAAAGAGTAAGAGATGAATCACATAGATTTGCTGTAACTTACCATAGAAAATTAAGATCAAAAAATATTGAAGGATCAGAACTTGACGATATTGTAGGTGTAGGAAAAACTAGAAAAATAAATTTATTAAAACATTTTGGAGATATAGAAAAAATAAAAAATGCTACTATTGAAGAAATATCGGCTGTTAAAGGACTTAATAAGAAAGTAGCTAAGGCAGTTTATGATAATTTTCATTAAAATAAATTAAAATATTAAAAAGGATTATTAAAAATAATATAAGCATTAATACTATTTAAATTAAGTAATAAAAATATTAAAAATAATAATAATAATAATATTTTTAAAAATATCTATTTATAATATAATTAAATACTATTTAAAGCATTTACTGTACAACCTAAATTTTCTCCATTTAATCCTATTATAAGTTCTTCATTTTTAATGTCTGCATTTTGTCTAGAACCACTACAACCCATAGTTATATTGGCTCTTTTACTAATAAAGGGTCTTGCAACAGCATCGGCACATACTGATTGAATTCCTGAAAAGTCGGATTCAACTCTTCCACCTAATGTGTAAACTATAGCCTGAGTAATTTTCATGGCTTGAACAGGGCTTCCAATAATAACAACCACATCTGGGATAAAATCAGCTTTTTCTAAAGGCATATAAATTATTGCATAAACATTGAGATTAATTTTAGGGACTGAATCAATGGTTCTTTTTGCAGATCCTAATGATTTAAATCTTCCTAAATTATAATAAAATTCTCCAGAATCGAGTTTTTCAGGTAATTTTTCTAATCCAATAGCTGCAGACCCTCCTTTACATAATTGTTCAGATGAAGTACTATAAAATATAGCTCCATTTGCAGCTTTTTGAACCATTTCACAATGTCTCATTTTTTCCCCAATTTTTTCAATTTTTTGTGGAATATCTTCTTTATGTAGTATAAATTTTATAGCTACAGGACTAGTTTTAATATTCAAATCTTCTTTTAACATTTGAGAAAAATATTGGTTATTTTCAAGTTCATTTGTTTTAATACTCTCTTCCATATCCATCACCTTAAAAATCAATAAAATATTATATTTTTAATTATTTATATTTAATTATTAATATAATTTCTAATTATTTTAAATTATATAAAAATGATTAAATTATTCTAATTAGTTATAGTTAGTTATAGTTAGTTACTATTAGTTATTTTTGTTATAACTTTTATTTGATTAAATTTTTTTAATAGTTTTTAATAATTCTTAATAATTTTTTATATTATTAATATTCAATTGTATATTTATTTGTTTTATATTTTAAATAATATATAATTTCAATAAAATGTATATATTTACAGAATATTTAAAAATTATCATATTAATTGATAAAAATTATATTAATATTTAGTTAAATCTTATTAATAAAGCATAAATTATATCAAATAATTTTATTTATTTAACATTATATATTTTACATTGAACAATAAATTTATATATTAAATAAAACAAACAAACTATCGTTATTATAGAATGTATATAGACTTATCAATTATTTTATTCATTATTTAATAAAAACAATTTACATTTATCGATAACAAATTTTATTAAATTGACAATATATTTTAACAAAAATAGGTTTTACTATAATCTTTGATTAGACAATATCTTTATATATGATTAAACTATATATATAGTTTAATATGTGGTCTGTGGGGGGTCAATATGAAGAATGAAAACATATATCTATTGACTTTAATATTAATATTAGGTAGTCTACAAAGTATTCTTAAATAAACAAAATGAAATTTTACGTTTATATATAAAATATCATTTGTTTAATTTATATATAATAAATTAAGATTAAATATTTAATATTAAGAATTAATATTTTATCAAGTCATTTATTAATACGGAGTTCTAATTTAAGAGATATTATAAAAATGATATATAAAATAGATATATTAATGAAGAAAAAGTATGGTAAACTAGTATAATACAACTTAAAAATGGTATTTAATTTAATTAATCTATTATATTATATATTAATTATATGAATTTTAGCTATATGATTAAATATTATAAGGTAATTTAGTAAAAATAAAAAATAATGAATAAAATATATAAAAATAATATTTTAAATATGAAAAATATTACAATAAAAATTAAGGGGTGGTAAGATGGAGACAACTCTTATATCCACAATATATGATGTAGAACCAGTAATGATATGTATAACTAAATTCTCTCCAAAAAGAGTTTTACTTTTAACTGAAGATAATGCTTCTGATGTCATGAAAGAAAGTGAAGAAACTTTAGCAAATGCTTTCGGAAGATTTATTGATATTAAATCACATGAAACCGATTCTAATGATCCAGTGAAAATTGCTGGAGCTGTTGCAACAACTATAGAAAAAGAAAAAGATCGTGGAAACAAAATTGTTGTTAACATTAGCGGTGGAGAAAGACCTCAAGCTTTAGGAACATTATTTGGAGCATATGGCAAACACCAATTTGTTGATAGGATTGTATTTGTAGATAATTCTAAAAAAGAAGTAATTGATTTACCTATTCTTAAATACGGAATATCTTCTACTAAAAAAGATATCTTAAAATGCTTAATAGAAGGTTGTAATTCAGTTAAACAATTATCAACTGAAATAGATATCAGTAGAGGCATGACATACAATCATATCAGAGAATTAAGGGATATGGGCCTTATAGAAAAAGATAATTTAGAAATTACTACAGCTGGAAGATTAGCTATTGTATAATCTTTTAATGATTAATATATAACAAATGGTTTTATTTAAAACCATTTGATTGCTTTTTTTAATTAAATAATAATTAATAATAAAAAATACTTTTTTATATTTTATATAAGATAAATACTAATTGATTCTTTGATTTTAATTCTATGCATTTTAACTTGATTTATTTAAATTTGATGTAATTAAATATATGTATTTTATTTCTATGTATTTTAATTATATGTATTCAATCAAAATTTTAATCCTTTGAATATCGTGAATTAAATTTTATTATATTACTTTTCATTAGCTACCTCAATATTATTATATTGAATAATATAAACTAATATTATTGAATATATAATTTGATAAACTTAAATTATTATAAATAAAATAATCTTAGATTAAATATTTATCAATTATTCACTTTATATAGAAAAGTTTATAATGTTTGTATTATATAATATTATATACTATTTTACAAATATTATTTTTTTATATTATAATTGAATATTAAATTATATATTATTTATTAATCGTTTAATATCCCTAATATCAATAAATTATATCATAAATTAAAAAGATAAGTTAAATTATAACTTAAATAATGAATTAAATAATAATTTTAATAAAAATTAAATTATATAATAACTGATTAAACATCTATAAATTACTTATATTTTTATTTTGAAAATGGTTTTTATTAATATAGGTTTTAGAATAATAATAATAATAATAATAATAATGGTAGAATAATAATATATTTTAATATAAAATCTTATAATAATTATATTAATAAGCTAATTAAGAAAAGGAAGGAGAAGAATAATGAATAAAAACTCAAATAAAAAGGAGATTATATTAAAAGGTGCTAGGGAGCATAATCTCCAAAATTTAGATTTATCTATTCCTCGGGATGAATTTGTAGTTATCACTGGATTAAGTGGTTCTGGAAAATCTTCATTAGCATTTGACACTATTTATGCTGAAGGACAGCGTAGATATGTTGAATCTTTATCTGCTTATGCAAGGCAATTTTTAGGACAGATGAAAAAACCAGAAATTGATTACATAGAAGGATTGTCACCAGCAATATCTATTGATCAAAAAACCACAAAAATGAACCCTCGTTCAACTGTTGGTACAATTACTGAAATATATGATTATCTTCGTCTTCTTTTTGCAAGAATTGGTACTCCTCATTGTTATAAATGTGGAAAAGAAATTGCTCCACAAACCATAGGTCAAATAGTTGAAAATATTATTGAAGAAAGTAAAGACTCTGAAAAAGTTAAAATTCAAGTTTTAGGTCCTATAATAAAAGATAGAAAGGGAGAACACAAAAAAATCTTTGAAAATCTTAGAAATAAAGGTTTTGTTAGAGTAAGAATTGATGGGGAAGTTAAAGATCTTGAAGATGATATTAAGTTAAATAAAAATACTAAACATACAATTGAAGTTGTAGTTGATAGACTAATAATTAGAGAAGATGTTGAATTTCAAAGACGTTTAGCAGATTCTTTAGAAACTGCACTTGAATTTGGTGAAGGTATCGTTAATGTTCTTTTTGATAAACAATCAGATATAGAAAATAATGATTCAAATGAAAGCACAAACAAAAAAACTAATTTAAAAACTCAAAAAAGTCATTACGAAAAAGTTTTCTCAGAACATTTTGCATGTGTTGATTGTGGAATAAACTTTGAAGAACTTACTCCTAGAATGTTTTCTTTTAACAGTCCTCAAGGTGCTTGTCCAGAATGTAAAGGCATTGGTAGTAAAATGGAAATGGACCCTGATCTTATTGTTCCTCGCCCTGAACTTTCTATAAATGAAGGAGCTATAGTTCCATGGAGTAGATCAAAGGGAAGTAAGGATAATTATTATCACCAAATGCTCTCTTCAGTAGCTAATCATCTTGGATTTTCGATGGACACACCATTTAAAGACTTAAAAAAAGAAGAACAAAATGCAATTCTTTATGGTACAAAAGATAAAATTTCATTTAATTTTAAACGAAGAAATAAATCATATAGGGTTAATAGGAAATTTGAAGGCGTAATTAATAGGATGGAAAGACATTATTTAGAAACTAAATCTAATTATTCTCGTAGTTATATCTCAAAATTTATGAGTGATCATGCTTGTCATGTATGTAAAGGAAAACGTCTTCGTCCTGAAGCTTTATCTGTAACAGTTGCAGATAAATCAATTTCTGAAGTAGTTTCTATGCCTATAAAAGATTGTTATAAATTCTTTAAAACCATAGAACTCAATGAAAGAGAGTTATATATTGCTAAAGAAGTTTTAAAGGAAATAAGAGAAAGATTAAAATTCCTTGTGGATGTTGGTCTTGATTATATTTCAATGGAAAGATCTTCAGGAACTTTATCTGGAGGTGAAGCTCAGAGAATTCGATTAGCCACACAAATTGGATCAGGATTAGTTGGGGTTTTATATATATTAGATGAACCTAGTATTGGTCTTCATCAAAGAGATAATGTTAAACTAATCGAAACCCTAAAAAGACTTCGAGATATAGGAAACACTCTAATTGTAGTTGAACATGATGAGGAAACTATCCTTTCAGCAGATTATATAGTTGATATTGGTCCTGGTGCAGGAGAACATGGTGGAAAAATTGTTGCTCAAGGTACACCAACTGAAATTATGGAATCTGTTGATTCTGTTACTGGTAAATATTTATCAAGAAAAGAAGCAATTCCTATTAATAATACTAGACGAAAAGGTAATGGTAAATTTATTTCAATTAAAGGTGCAACTGAAAATAACTTAAAAAATGTTAATGTTGATATTCCTCTTGGAGTATTTACTTGTGTAACTGGTGTTTCTGGTTCAGGTAAAAGTTCTCTTATTAATCAAGTTTTAAATAAAGGTTTAAATGGAATTTTAAACAATAAACATACTTATGCAGGAAAACATGATAGCATTGAAGGTGCTGAAAATATTGATAAAATAATTGTTATTGATCAAACACCAATTGGAAGAACACCAAGATCTAATCCTGCTACATATACCGGACTTTTTACACATATTAGAGAATTATTTGCAGAAACTCCTGAAGCAAAAGCTAGAGGTTATAAACCTGGAAGATTTAGTTTTAATGTGAAAGGTGGCCGTTGCGAAGCTTGTTCTGGAGATGGAATAATTCAAATCGAAATGCACTTTTTAGCTGATGTTTATGTTCCATGTGAAGTCTGTAAGGGAAAAAGATATAATGATGAAACTCTTGACATTAGATACAAAGGTAAAAACATATATGAAGTCCTTGAAATGACTGTTGAAGAAGCTCTTGAATTCTTTGAAAATATTCCTAAAATAAAGAAAAAACTTCAAACATTATATGATGTTGGACTAGGATATATAAAAATAGGCCAAGCAGCTACAACATTATCTGGAGGCGAAGCTCAGAGAATTAAATTAGCTAAAGAGTTATCTAAACAAAGTACTGGAAAAACTCTATATATTCTTGATGAACCTACAACTGGACTACATTTTGACGATATCAAAAGATTACTTGGGGTCCTTGGAAGATTAACTGATTCTGGTAATTCAATTGTTGTTATTGAGCATAATTTAGATGTGATTAAAACAGCTGATCATATTATTGATCTTGGTCCAGAAGGTGGAGATGGTGGGGGAGAAATTGTTGCCCAAGGCACTCCTGAAGAAATAGCTAAATCTGGAACATATACTGGTGAATTCTTAAAGGATATTTTAAATGAAAACATAACTCCTCTAGCTAAAGAATTAGTTGAAGAAAAAATGAGCAAATAAGCAATAATGTATTATAATAATTTTTTTTATTTATTATATCTGATAATAATAGAGGGATTTAATGGAAGTTTCAGAAATAATTTCTACATTTGAAAAGTTATCTAACCCTAATGAAATTGAAGGTATGAAAAGATTTGGAATAGATCCAAATCATACATATGGTTTAAGAATGCCTGTTATTAAAAAAATAGCTAAAAATTATAAAAATAATCATAAACTAGCATTAGATTTATGGAAAATAAATAATCGTGAAACTAGAATATTGGCCTCCCTTGTTGATG
This sequence comes from Methanobrevibacter sp. TMH8, assembly GCF_020148105.1. NCBI lineage: Archaea > Methanobacteriati > Methanobacteriota > Methanobacteria > Methanobacteriales > Methanobacteriaceae > Methanobrevibacter > Methanobrevibacter sp. TMH8. The sequence continues at coordinate 49,169 of NZ_JAHLZE010000023.1, read as the reverse complement.
ACCCTAAAGAAGTTACTTCAGAACAAATGGATCATTGGGCTAATGATTTTGATTACTGGGAAATTACAGATCAATGTTGTATAAATTTATTTAGAAAAACTGAATTTGCATATGATAAAGTGTATCAATGGACTGAAGAAGAAAAAGAATTTGTGAAACGTTCAGGGTTTTCTTTAATTGCTGTTTTAGCTGTCCATGATAAGAAAAAAACCGATGAAACATTCATTGAATTAATGGAATTAATTGAAAGAGAATCAACTGATAATAGAAAAATGGTCAAAAAATCTGTAAATTGGGCTCTTCGACAAATTGGTAAAAGGAATTTGAAACTAAATAAATTAGCTATTGAAAAAGCTGAAAAAATAGATAAAATTGATTCAAAAAGTGCACATTGGATTGCAAAAAATGCTTTAAAAGAGTTAAAAAGTGAAAAAATTCAAGAAAAACTAAATAATAAATAATTTTTATTTTTAAATTGACCATATTTATTTAATTTCATTATTAAGAATTCCTTGTATTTAATTATTCTAAATAATGAATTATGAATCTTTATTTTTCTATTTTATATATTTTAATATCAAATTTAACAATAATTGATATTTAGCTTGTTATTTAATTTATTATTTAGTTCATTATTTAATTTTTATAAATATTTATTATAATATATTAATTATTAACTTTCATATTTATTTTATACTCATATTTATCTAAAATAATTAATTTTAATGAAAATATATAAATATAAATTAATAAAAATAATTATATAAATTAAATAAATAAATTTTAGAGTTTATTATCTATCTATGACTAATTAATAGTATAGAATTAATATAATATTTAAATCAAAAAATAATTAATATATTATAAATTTAAGCGATAGAAAATATAAACAATAAATAATAATAATAATAATAATAATAATATTTATATGATGATATTAAATATAATACAATGATTAGTGAGTGTAACAATGAAGAATAAACTGATAGAATCTTTACTTATATTTTTAAGAGGATTATTTATGGGATCTGCTGATATTATCCCTGGAGTATCTGGAGGGACTATTGCATTAATTACAGGAATATACGAAAGACTTGTTCATGCAATTGGGAAAATTAATTTCAAATTCATTAAATATCTTTTTAAAGGAGATATATCAGGCTTTAAAAGAGAATTTCTTGATGAAATAGATTTTCAATTATTTATTCCCCTTCTCTTAGGAATAGCAATAGCTATGTTAACGTTATCTAAAGTAATTGGTATTTTATTAGAAGAATACACAGCTTTTACATTTGCTTTCTTTTTAGGTTTAATTCTAGCATCAGCTTATGTTTTATATACACAAGTTGTACATTTTTCTCCTAAAATTATAATAATTTCTATAATTGGATTTATTTTAGCATTTATTTTTGTAGGATTAAATCCTATTGCAACAAATCACACATTACCAATATTATTTTTCTCTGGTATGATAGCTATTTGTGCTATGATTCTTCCAGGAATTTCTGGAGCTTTTATTTTATTGTTGTTAGGACAATATGGATATATGTTAAATGCATTAAATACATTTAGTTGGACAGAAATCATAACTTTTTGTATTGGAGCATTAATTGGTATTTTAGGATTTTCTAAATTATTAGATTATTTATTACAACACCATGAAGAAATAACTTTAGCACTTTTAATTGGAGTAATGATAGGAACACTTAGAATACCTTTTAATCAAATAACAACAAATATCGGGACATCTCCTATTGATATAGCTATTTGCATTATTTTAATGATTATAGGATTTGTTTTGATTGTTTTACTTGAAAAGAAATTTAAATATATTGAATAATTAAATCAAAATTTATATTAGGACAATATATTCGGATATAGTATATTTGAGGTTATATATTTAGATAGTTTTTATTTAAATATAATTTCATTTGAATTTAAACTATCTTCAATTTTTTCCATAAAATTTTATTAGTGTTTGGAGTATTTGACATCAAATCATAGATATTATAAAGGTTCAGTTTTGAATTTTCATTTAATGGATTTAATTTACCATTTGATAATTGGAAAACCATTATATTAGAATCAATATTAATTTTGCCTTTATTTTTTATATTAATTTTTTTGAAATTATCAATTAACTGATAAAAATCTGATATTAATAAATCTTTCTCTTGTTTTTCTAAAAATTTAAATTCAACCTTTGATTTAATTTTTTTAAGATTTTTATTAATAACTTCTAGACTGTAATTTAAAGCAGCCTTATTATATGGATAGAAATAATTTTCATCAGGAATCCGTTTAAATATTGCTATATTAGGATTACTACTTTCTATATTAGTAGAAACGTCATCTATAATATTTTCTTTAATTTTTGTAAAATTTTCGATTTGTTTTTCAATGTTCATTATAATTCTCCAATATATTTTTAATTATTATAAGTTTTAGTTTTAAATAATATAGAAAATTTTTTATTTTTTATTAAATTATAATTATTTTTATAATATTAATTTATAATTTATTTTATTTTATTTTTTTGCAAAAAACATTTTTATCAATTATTATTTAAAATTTCATTTATTAATTTCATTTTAAAATTTCATTTTTTTTTAAAAAAAAAAAAAAAAATATTAAAAATATTAAAAAATTACATTATATGTTTATTTTTAAAATTTTATTATTATTACAAATTTATAAAAATTTATTAAATTTAGTTCGTTAAACCGTGGTTTAACGAAGTAAAATTAATATTCAATTAAAAATTGTTCAAAACATGCATAAATTGATGGGAACATATAGATATAAGATATAATTTATGCCATTTTTGACCTATATTATTTTATTTCAAAAAAAGATAAAATTTTACACTTGAAATTCATCTATAATACTTATTATAATTTTATTATTATATATTCTAAAAAAATCAATAGTATTACATAAAATAATTTTATTATTAAATTTTTTAGAAAATCTAATTAATACTTTATTTTTCATTTTTATTAAAATGATAATTTTTATAAAAAATTAATTTTAATATATTTTAAAAAATAATTAATAAAAAAATTTGTTAGAAATATATCAAATTAAAAAGTGAAAATATTATATAATAATATAATAAAGTTTAATGTAAATACTAACTATCAATAATTTATATAAAATTTATAATAATATATTTAATTATTAATATTTCATAATGTATATATACCATTCAGAAAATATCTATAAGGTTTATCTAACTATTGACATTAAACGAATTATCAACATATATAACATAAAAATAGCTAATGTGAATAATAAATGTATTAAAATCAAAAGATTTATATACTTAAACATTAAATTTAATAATGGGTTTGAAAACTTATTCAAATCTTTGGAACGAACTTAAGTTAATCATACATATTCACCCCCCCTTAAATCGTATGTTTAAAAAAGTAAAATAAAATTTTTTTTTATTACTTAAGTTTGTTCCATTTTTAAATTATTTTTTGGATATTAATCTAAACTCATTTTTATGTATTTTTAATAATTTCTAATAGTTTTTAATAAATCAAAATAATTTAATAATAATATATTTTATATAGTATAGTAATAATTATTTATTATTAATTTCATTAATATAAAATAAAATATAATTATATATTAAAAATAAAAAATATTAAAATAACTATTAAAATAAAAAATTAAAATTATTAACTAGAAATTTCAATTTTTCCATTAAAATTATTAATAGACCCATTAGCAAGCATATAATCTAGAACCGTGTTAATTTTAGTAGCTGTTTTTTTAGAAGTGGATTTAAATCCAAAATTTCTAGATACATTTTTTATAAGTTCTTTTGATTCAATAGGAGTTATAAAGTTTAAAATCAATTTTATATTTTCTTCAATTTCCTCATTAGAAATTAAATCAATATTAGGTGATTTTCTTTTTCTCACAGGAACACTTGACCAATTTAATGGGAATAAAAAGTCTTCAATGAGAATAATTTGTCCATTATTTTCAGCAAGAGATATTCCTTGATTAATCTTATCTTTAAATTTAGGTCCTGCTCTTTTAAGGTCACATGTTTCTTTAATTCTAATAATAAAATCTTTAATATGTATTGGACCTTCAAATTCAACAATTTTTATTATGATATCCATATAATCAGAATCTGTTAATTTATAAAATTCATCAATATTATCTAAAGGAATATTTTTTGTAGTTTCATAAGGAATGATTAAATCATCAATATTAACATTTTTACTAAGATTTTTAGTAGAATCAATCTCTTTCAATTTGTTTGATTCTTTGTTTCTTTCTTTTTCAATTTCAATATAATCGGTATTGAGATCTTGAATCATATCTTCTAAATCTTCATTTAAATCATTACTTAAATCATTGCTTAATTCTTTATTTAAATCTTTACTTAAATTTTTATTTAAGAATTTATTTCCATTAGAATCTAGATTTTCTTTATCATTATCAGCGTAATTGTTAGAAACAACATTAGAGTTAATAATATCTTCATCTAATTCAAAATCATCAGAAATATTTTTGGTTCGATCAATTACAACAACATTTTTTGGAGCAGTTGGATTTTCGATTTCCTTTAATGATTTATTAATATATTTTACTTCGTTTTTAATTTCATTAATAGATTCAGAAACAGATTTCATTCTATCTCTAATATTTTGAGATTGAAAATTATTATTATTACTATTATTTTTAATATAATTAAGAGTATTTCTCCTCAATGGATTGTCAAAATCAGATATCCCCTCATATACATTGATTCCATCTAAATCTTCAACAATTTCATTGTCATTTTCTTCGAAAGAATCAATATCTTGATAATTTCCGTTATTTTCAACATTAACAGTCTGATCATTATTATTATAATCATTATCAACATAATTATTTGAATTATCAAGATTATTATTGATATAATTATTATAACTATTACTATTATTTACATCTTTATTATTACTATTATTATTAGTTGAATTTTTTAATTCTATATCTTCGTATTCAGTAAAAACAGCACTTTCTTTAGTTTGAGAAATATTTTGATAATTATCATTAATTCCAATCACAGAATCTTCATCATTTTCTCCAAGAACTTTATTAATTTCTTTTTCAAGCTCATAATCAGATGTATCAACCATATCTTTTTGATTTTTAGATTCAGATTCTACTACTAAATTATTGGTTGAAATGTTATTTTTTTCTTCAATAATTGAATCATAATTAGAATTACTTTCTCTGTGTCTACCATTATCAGCAGAATCCAGGATTAAATCATCATTTAAGTGAGATCTAAACCTAATTTTAGGTTTTTTAGTTAAATTATTTAATTTATCATTATCAGAAGAAGTTTCAGTATTTCTATCAGAATTTTCATAAGAGATATCATTTTCTATATTTTTTTGTATTTTTTCTTCAATTTCTTTTTTAATGATTTCTTCATTTTTTTCTTCAATATCTCTATTAATTATTTCTTCATCGATTTTTTCTTCATTATTTTCATCATCATCTTCTTCATTTTTTTCAATTGAAGCAATTATAGTTTCTTTATCGAGATTGTCGTTGTTAAAATCCTGATTAGAGTTTATTTTTCTTTCATATTTATTTTCAATTCCATTTTTTTCATCTATTTCAATACTTTCATCAATTTCATTAATAATAGATGAATCTTGAATATTTGAATCACTCAAATTAATATCTAATTCATTTATATCTTCAGTATTATTTAGAATTTTAGTATCAATTTCTTCATCTTGAACTTTATCTTGAGATTCATCAAAATCATCATCAATCGGATTAACAATAGTTAAATCATCATTTTTTGAAGGTATTTTCTGAATTTTCATTGATTTAACTTCTTCAATAAATGAATTGATTTTAATTTTTTCAATACTTTTCAATAATTTCTCGCTGGTCAGATCTCTGTTTCTATACCAGTCAGTTGACCATAGGTGATATAAATTCCAACCTAATCCATTTAAAACTTGTCCTCTAAGACGATCCCTATCTCTAGCTACTTTTGATGAAGAATAATTTTTCCCATCACATTGAATACCAACAATATATTTACCAGGATTGTTTTCATCTACAATAGCTAAATCAACTCTGAATCCAGCACAACCTACTTGTTTATGAACTTCATAACCATTATCCTTTAAAAATTTGTAAATAGCATCTTCGAAAGGTTCTTCTGATTCAGTTTTCCTTAAATTATTTCCATAAGATATATTTTCTGCATATTCTAGAAATTCTTTTAAAGCTTTTACACCAAATGGAGGATTAGCTGTAAGATGCATATCATGGGCTTTGAAATTAGAAAATACAATACATTTCTCTCTTGCACGAGTTATAAGTACATTTAATCTTCTTTCTCCACCATCTTGATTTAAAGGGCCGAAATTAAGAGACATTCTCTGATTTTGGTCAAATCCATAACCTACACTAATTAAAATAACATCCCTCTCATCGCCCTGAATTGTTTCAAGATTTTTAACAAAGAATCTTTCTTTCATTTTATCTGAAAATAAATGTTCTAGTTCAGGATGCATTTTTCTTTCAATTTCTAGTTCTTCGAGAATGGCATTCATTTGTGCAACAGAAAATGTTCCAACACCTAAACTTTTAGTATCACCATATTTATTAAAATGTTTAAATATCTCTTTAACAACATTTCTTGCTTCAAGTGGGTTTGCAGAAGATTTTCCTCTTTCATATATAGTACTATTATCATGTTTAAATTTTAATCCTAATTCTTCAGTATTATGAGAAGGAGAAGGATAGACTAATAATTCATCATCATAAAATTCTTTATTTGAAACAGCTATAAGAGATTCATGACGACTTCTATAATGCCATTTTAACATTTTTACTGGAAAAGAAAGTTTACATAGATGAAGTATACTTTCCATATCTAATGCAGTAGCTACTTCCTCCATATCACCAATATCAGTCATCTGATCAAAAAAAGAAGTAGGAGGTAATTGTTGAGTATCTCCCATAACAACAGCACTTTTTGCTCTCATAAATGCTCCAAGAGCATCTTCTGGTTTAACTTGACTTGCTTCATCAAATATTACAACATCAAATTGTAATTTAGGATTAGTAGGATCTAAATATTGAGCAATAGATAATGGACTCATCATAAAACAAGGTTTAATTTGTTTTATAATTCCTCCAGATTTTTCAAGAAGAGTTCTAACAGGAAGATGTCCTCTTTTCCTAGTAAACTCTCCAGCTAAAGTTTTAGCTTCTGGGTTTTCAGCTGCTCCAAAAACCTTTGGAGTCTTTTTATTGAGTTTTTGAAAAATTCTTCTTCTATTAAGTTGTATTATTTTTGAATCTAACTCTTCAAATTCTGAAATCTTATTTTGATGTAATTCTCCAATAAAAGTAGCTAAAGGTTGATTTTCAGCAAAAATTATATTCAATAAGCTATCAGCAAAATTTCCTAAAACTAATGATTTTACATCATCTTTTTTAATATTTCTTTTTTCGATTATATCAACAAATAATTTTGCTGAAGTAGATAAGCATACATTTTTAGTATTTAAATATTGAGACCAAAGATGCAAACTTGAAATTTGACCTCTCCATAAATTTAGTTGTTTTTCCCATTTTTCAAGAGGAACATCTTTAGTTTCTTTTTTAAATATTAATTTACTTCTAGGATTCAATTTTGATTCTAATTTTGATAGATTTTTTACAAATTTATCTGCAGAATTGAGATAATCATTAATTTCACTTTTTGAATCTATATCAAATAGAGAATTTGAAAGTAAGTTAATAGTACTTTTATTATATATTCCTTCTTTCAATAGATGATTAAACTTTCTTATCCAATTACTTGCTTCTTTTAAATCAACTATTGAAGCATCTAAATGCCACAATTCACCAAAATACTCTAAACCAATATCATCTAATTTATGTATTTCTTTTCTAAAAACAATATGTTCTTTAACTAATTGAAGATCACTTAGAGCTTGTTTATTATTAGGAACATTATTTTTATAAAGATATTCAAGTTCATCTTTATAATTTTTACCTCCAAATAATTTAAACCGTTTATTAGTTTCTTTTTCAAGATCATTGATTAAATTATCTAAATTTTCTGTGAGAATATGATCATTAAATTTGTCAATAGCTCTTGAAGTCATTTGATATTCTTCTAATTTTTCAATAAGTTCATTAGCTTTCCGAGGTTCATCAATCCAAACTTTATTTGTTAGAACAGAACTATCTATAAGCTGAATATTCTTGTCATCTAATAATTTTAGAGATTCTAAAGCTTTGTCATATTCTCTTAAAGTATGAGGTGTTTTAATACCAAAATTCTCATGTAATCTTTCAGATTCAAGATTAAATTCATTTAAAGAATCTAAAGTATCACTGATAAGCATTTCAATTTCTCTTAAATCAGAGGGAAGTAGACTTTTAGGATTACATTTACTCCAAGGATTATTATTAGCTATAGTACCATAGAGCTCAGCTAAATTTTCAAGATCTATAATCATATCATCTAGATCTTTAATAGTGTAATCTTCAGGAGCTTTAAATCTAACAAGAGGTAATATATTACTACTGTCTGAATTTTTATTCATTTTTTTACTAGCAAAATGAGCTTCAGCAGATTCTTTCATACCATATAACTCATATGGTGACATTTTAACATCATATAAAGGCCTATGGATTATATCGGCATAATCATCTAGTTGTTTACGAAGAGTCTCTAATTTTCTAAGTATCTGATTAATGTCAAGATCATCCATTGACCTAACATTTAAACCTTTTTGAAGTTCTTTTAAAAGTTTTTTTCGTTTAGTTTTATGACTATGTAATTCAAGAACGAATTTACCAAGTCCAACACTATCAAGACGGCTTTTTACAACTTCTAAAGCAGCCATTTTTTCACTAACAAATAATACACTTTTTTCAGAAGCAAGAAGTTCAGCTATTATATTAACAATAGTTTGAGACTTTCCAGTTCCTGGAGGCCCTTCTACAACAAGATTTCTACCTGCTTTAACATCTTCAATAACAGCTATTTGAGAAGAATCAGCATCAAGAACTTGATACATATCTTTATATAATAATTCTCTATCAATATCTTCCTCTTTAAATGAAACCTCATGTTTATTTTTTTTAGGATCAAAGATAGCTTCAATAAGTTCTTGTTTTGTTAAATCAACATTATCTTCCCAACTTTCTGGATTTAAGTCATTATACATTACAAATTTTGTAAAAGAAAAAAATCCAAGAGATATATGTTTTGTAACTTTCCAATTACTTTTTTTGTTTACTGCGTTTCTAACATCTCTTAAATAGTGTTCAACACCTTCAATGTATGATGTTATTTTAAATTCAGGAATTTCAATATCTTCTTCAGCTAACTTAGCTTGAAGTGAAATATTTGTTTGTAAATCTTCTTCATTCCAATAAATAGAAAATGATTTTCCAACTTTTTTACGTTCTAATGTTACTGGAATTAAAATCAATGGAGCTGCATGAACATCATTAGGTTTAAAAGTATCTCTCCATTCTAAGAACCCTATAGCTAAATATAATATATTATAACCTTGCTCATGAAACATTGTATTAGCTTGTTGATTTATATAAAAAAGCCTTTTTTGAAGTTCATTTGGAGTTAAATCAGCTTTCAATGATTTATCTCCTTCAGAAAATATACTTAAATCAATTGGAGGATGTTCCCATAGAGCAGAAAATCTTGATTTCTTATTATCATTAGCTTCATCATTTTTTACAGATCTTCTATCTTTTTTATTTGGAACAAATTGCATCTTCTTTTTTTGTAAAATAAGTGTCTGATAAACAGACATAGGAGATTGATTAACTACTTCAATAGTTTTTGACCTAGGTTTAAAGTTTAGAAGCTGATTTCTCAATGTTAAATCGAGAAGATTATTTCTAAGATTTTCAAACTCCTTTTTTATATCATTTGAAGATGTTTTTCCCATTTATATCACAAATATTAAGAATTAAATTAAATTTAGTTAATTATAAATACATTATTTATTTATTTTCTCTATTATTAATAAACTTTTCTGATAATATTCATTTCAGCTTTATTTAAGCTAGATAAATATTATTAGTTCAATTCTATTATAATTTTAAACATTAATACCATTATATGTATAATTAATAAATATTTGATTTACATTTAATATATTTTTAATTTTAATTCCATATTTCTTATTAAATATACATATTATATCATCATATTTATTCCTCTGATGATTAATATCAATTTTTTAAGTTTTTGAAAATTATTCATTAAAATAACTTATAAATAGAAAAATTTAAATTATATAAAAGAGATATTAATTATTGCTTGAAATTGTTCATTTTTCAATTTGAGTAATTACTTTATTTGAGTAATTAATTTGAGTATTTAATTTAATAATTTATTAACCAATTTTATTAATAAATTCTATTAATTAATTTATTATTCATGAAAAAATAAAATATAAAAATATTCTCATTATTAAATTATAAAAAATTTATAAAAATATCAAAAATTAAATATAAAAATCATATTAATTTATATTCTTTATAATAGATATTATATTTACATTTAATTATTTAGTTACTGATTGATATATAAGATATAATTTTGTTTATATTATTTATTGATTATATTAATTTATGAATATATTCAATTATTGATTATTATATTGGTTATTAGGGTTTTAAGTATTATATGGGATAGAGGTGAAATAATGAATGACAAAAAAACTGCTATTGTTGGAACTCCTTGTCAAATTTTAGCTGCTACTAAGATTAATGAATATGATGAACAAACTGGTGGATCACCTATAGATTTAAAAATAGGCTTATTTTGTATGGAAAACTTTTCATATACTTACTTAAAAAAATTTTTAGAAGATAATAATATTAACTTAAAAGATGTTGAAGGATTTAAGATTGAAGAAAACAAATTTAAAGTTTTCTTAAAAAATGATAATCCTTTCATAGTTCCATTAAGTGCTACTGAATCATTTAAAAGGAAAAATTGTGATATTTGTACTGATTACACATCAGATATTTCTGATATATCTGTTGGTTCACTTGGATCTCCAAAAGGTTGGTCCACTGTTATAATAAGAACTGAAAAAGGGAAAGAAATTTTAGAAGATGCTGAGAAAGAAGGATATTTCGAAACTAAACATTTAACAGATGGAGGAAAAGGTCTTCTTGAAAAAATAGCTTCTAAAAAGAAGAAAGATAATCTCAACAATATTATGGAACGAGAAGTAGTATCAAGACCAGTATTATACAAAAGAAGAATAGCTGATGATGAAATTGAGAAAATATCTTATCAATGTCAATTTGAAAATCTAGAAAGTGATGTTATTTCTGAAGGAGCTTGTGTATTATGTGGAGCTTGTGAATATGTCTGTCCAACTAATATAATTCAAATTGATGATAGAAAACCTCAAAAATATGGAAATTGTGAAGAGGATTGTCATGCATGTTATTTTGCATGTCCTAGAACATATCTTAGTAAAAACATAATGAGTGATGATTTAGAAAATAAACCATTAGGTGATTATTTAGATATTATCTCTGTAAAATCTAATAAAATAGAAGGACAAGATGGTGGGGCTGTTACCTCAATTCTAATGTATCTGCTTAATAAAAAATTAGTTGATGATGTATTCATTGTAGGTGAAGATGAAGAAATTCCATGGAAACCTATATCTAAACTTACAAGTGATGTTCAAGAAGTTATTGATGCAGCTGGAACAAAATATAGTACTGCTCCAATTGGGTTTAAGGCTTTAAAAAACTAATATTTTTTTAAATAATAAATATTTTTTAAATAATATATAATACTAAAATAATATATGATCTTAAAATAACTTAGAACAAACTAGATAACTAAAAATAGATAAATTATGTTAAAATAGGTGAAAATAGTTTAAAATAAGTTAAAATAAGTTAAAATAAATTTGAATATATTAAATAAATAAAAAAATTTAAAAATTTGAAAAAATTTGAAAATGTTTTAAAATAAATTTAAAAAGATATTTAATTAAATATCTTTTTTATATAAATTTTTGAATATTTAAAATATAATTAAGATAATATTATTAAAAATTCAAATGTTTATAGTATAAATTTAAAGTTAAACTGCTTTTTCTCCTCTTTCACCAGTTCTTATTCTTATTACATCTTCAATATTTGAGATGAAAATTTTTCCATCACCAACTTCACCAGTTCGTCCACTATCAACAATTGTATCAACAACTTTATCTAAATCTTCATCATTTACTACAATTTCAATTTTGGTTTTTGGAAGAAATTCAATGCAATAATCTGAACCTCTATAAGATTCTTTTAACCCTTTTTGTCTACCCTTTCCTTTAACTTCAGATATATTCATACCATTACAACCAATTTTTACCAAGGAATTTTTAACATCTTCTAATTTTTCTAGACGAATAATAGCTATAATTCTTTTAATAAAAATCACTCCCATATAATTTTATATAAATTATCATTGTTTATTATTTTATTTTTATTGTATATTTCTTTTTTAATGATTTAAAGTTTTCATATTTTTATAAATAATTTTTCTAAATTACTATTCTAAATTATTATTCTAAATTAATATTCTAAATTAATATTCTAGATTGCTATTCTAAATTATTATTCTAAATTAATATTCTAGATTGCTATTCTAAATTATTATTCTAGATTATTATAATATTACTTTTTAATAATTTAAATATAAAGATTTATTGGTTATAATCTATACCCAGATTCTTCATGAATATGTGTATCTAAACCTTCGACTTCCTCTTTATCTGAAACTCTTAAACCAATTCCCCAATCAATTATTTTTCCTATAATCAATGTCATTATGAATGCATAAACCATAGTAACAATAGTAGCTATTATCTGAATCATAAGTTGATTAACATTACCTTCAATTAATCCTGAAACACCACCAATAGCTGCAACTGCAAAAATTCCTGTAGCTATAGTACCCCATATTCCAGAGACACCGTGCATTCCAAAAACATCCAATGCATCATCAAAATCAAAAAGAGGTTTAATATAACTAATAGCTATATATGAAAATACAGCAGCAAGAATACCAATAACTACAGCACCAGTTGGATTTACAAATCCAGCAGCAGGAGTCATGGCAACTAATGCAGAAATAGCACCAGAAATAGCTCCAAGAACTGTAGGTTTTCCTTCTTTCCAAATATCTAAACAAACCCAAGTTATAAGACCTATTGCAGCTGCAAGATTACTTACTAAAAGTGCAGAAGCAGCTAATCCTCCTGCTGTAAGAGCTGATCCTCCATTAAATCCTAACCATCCAAACCATAAGAATCCTGCACCTAAAATTGTGTAACCTAAGTTATGAGGCAATAGACTCCTATCTTTTCGTTTTCCAATGATTAATGCTAATGCTAGAGCAGACAAACCAGAACATATTTCTACCACAGTTCCTCCAGCGAAATCAATTACACCCATATCCATTAACCATCCGCCACCCCAAACCCAATGAGTTATAGGGATATAAACGCCTATTGTCCAAAAAATTACAAAAACTATCCATGCAGAAAACTTCATTCTTCCAACAATAGCTCCAGAAATAAGTGCAGCTGTTAAACCTGCAAATGTTAGCTGAAATGCTACATAGACATAAGTAGGTATTGTACCAGTAATTGAATTAATACCTATATTTTCCATCATAAAACTTGTTGGAAGACCTATAAATCCAGAAATTGATTGTCCAAAAGCAAGTTCATATCCAAAAGCTATCCAAATCACAGTTACTATTGAAAAAGATATTAATGTTAAAAACATTGTATTTAAAACATTTTTCTTTTTAGCTAAGCCACCATAAAAAAATGCAATTCCTGGAATACTCATTAATAATACTAAAATTGTCGAAATAAGCACCCAAGCAGTATCTCCAGAATTCAATATACCTTCCATAAAAAAATCACCCTTAAATTATATTAAGTTTTTAATATTAATTTAAAAAATTTAAATTAAAGTGTCTTGTTTAAAAATTATTTTTATATAATTTCTAAATAATTTTTAAATATATAAATTATAATATTAAGTTAAAATTTTCAATATATTATCTAAATATTTAAAATTAGATTATATTTTAGATTCATTTTTAATTTATATTTATAATTTCATTTAATTCATACATAAAAAATGTATAATAGATAAAAATATATTATATTTGTTCATATTTTTCTTTAAAAAATTGTTAGAATAATATAAAAAATTTCATATAATACTTTATATAGGAAATAGGTAACCTTATTCCTATTATATATCTTATATTATAATATATAAAACTTCTTATAAGTTTTATAAACCTAATAATAAATGTAAAAAATGTAGATAATTATTATAAAAATTAAAAAATAAACAAAGAATTAATAATAAAAATAAATAAAAAATATAATTTATTAGAAATTAATAAAAAACAAATAAAAAAAGACAAGTGAAAAAATAAATAAAAGAAATAATATTAACATATTAATAAAGAAAATAAATAAAGAAAATAAGTAAAGAAAATAAATCTATAAAAATTATCTATTATAATGAATCTATAACCTTTACAAGTAAATTGATAGTATTTTCAATATCTTTCATACTAGCTACACTTACAGTTGTGTGTATATATCTAGTTGGAACAGATAGAACACCTGTAGGAATACCTTCCCTAGTTAAATGGATAGCTGCTGCATCAGTAGTTCCACCTTCACTAACTTCAAGTTGGTATGGTATATCTCCTTCTTCAGAAGAAGAAACTAAAATATTTTTCACTTTTTCAGGAGTTAATATTCCTCTTCCACTTGCATCAGCCAATACGATAGCTGGTCCTTTTCCTATATCTACAGGAGCTTCATCAGGTTTGATTCCAGGATGGTCTCCAGAAATAGTAACATCAAGTGCAAAAGCCATATCAGGATCTATTTTAAATGAAGATGTTTTAGCTCCTTTTAAACCTACTTCTTCTTGAACAGTTCCAACACCAAAAACAGTCGCTTTTGAATTAACTCTTTTTAAAGTTTCAATCATAACATAACAACCAATACGATTGTCAAGAGCTTTTCCCATAATTAAATCATTAGGAAATTCTTCATAAAAACATTTGAAACTTATTGGATCCCCAATACTAACAAGTTCTTCTGCTTCTTCTTTAGAAAAGACTCCAATATCAATGAACATACTTTCATATTCAATTATTTTTTTTCTTTCAGATGCTTTCATGACATGAGGAGGTTTTGATCCAATTACACCAGTAATATCACCATTTTTTCCATGTATTGTGACAGTTTGGTTTAATAACATCTGGTCATTAATTCCACCAATTTTTGAAAAGCGAATAAAACCTTTTTTATCAATATAACGAACCATTAACCCAATTTCATCCATATGTGAAGCTAACATAACAGTAGAACCTTTTTTCTCACCTTTTTTAATAGCTATCACATTCCCCATTAAATCATCTTGGATCTCGTCAACATGAGGTTCTAACTCTTCTTTAATGATATCAACAATTTTTCCTTCAAAACCAGATATTCCTGGAGTTACTGATAATTTTTCCATTAGTTTCATAATTTCACCAAAATAAAAATAAATAATTAAATTATAATAAGTATTTAATCATCTATTAATTTATAAATTATAATATAAATAATTATATTATTTTTATCATTAAATTTAACTTATTATTAAATTAATAAATTATTAAATTAGATTTAATGTTAATAAAGAAAATTTCAATATAATAATTAACTATTTAATAAAATAAGTTTATTAATGAACCCAATATGATACATTTTCATCAATAAGTTTATAAACTTTGTATACTTATTTAAATTATATATGATACCTAAAAATCATCCTAGATATGAATCACTAGTTCTTAGAGAAAAAATAAAAAATGCATATAAAGAAGGATATTTAGCTGATTCTGGAATGATTGCACATGGAAGAGGAGAAACATTTGATTATTTAATAGGAGAAAAAACCAATGAAAATTCTATTGAAGCAATTAAAGCAAGTGTTGCTACTTTACTTTTAGCTAAAAATCCGGTTATATCAGTTAATGGAAATAGTACTGCTTTAGCTATAAAAGAAATTATTGAATTAGCTAATGTTACTAACTCAAAAATTGAAATTAATTTGTTTTATAGGACTAAGGAAAGAGTTAAGATAATAGCTGAATTATATAAAAAAAATGGATATGATGGAATTTTAGGTACTGATGATGAAAAATTGAAATATATTGATAATATTGATTCTCCAAGAGCTACAGCTAGTGAAGAAGGAATTTATTCTGGAGATGTTATATTGGTTTCATTAGAAGATGGAGATAGAGCTGAAGTTTTGGTTAATAGTGATAAAAAAATAATAGCTATCGATTTAAATCCATTATCAAGAACCGCTAAAATTGCTAATATTAGTATCATTGATAATATTGTAAGAGCTATCCCATTAATGATAGAATTTACAAAAAAACTAAAATCTAAAGATGAAAACTATCTAAAAAATATCATTAATAATTTTTCTAATGAAAAAAATCTTGAAAAATCATTTGATAATATTGATTTGCATAAATTAGCTGATAATTAATCTAAATAGTTAATCTAAATAGTTAATCTAAATAGTTAATCTAAATAGTTAATCTAAATAATAATCAAATTTAATAATTAATATAATTTAATAATTGATAAATATAAATAATATATTAAAGTATCTATAAAAATTATAAAGTATTATAAAAATTAAAAAATTAAAATGATTGTGACTTATATGAATGTTGTTGGTATTTCTGGTTTACCAGGATCAGGGAAAAGCTTAGTTTCAAAAATAGCTAAAAAAAGATCTAATATTGTCATTAACATGGGGGATTTAGTTAGAAAAGAAGCAAAAAAGAGAAATACTGATGTTGGAGAAACAGCTATTAATTTAAGAAAAGAACAAGGGGAGTATGTACTAGCTAAACTAACAATTGAAAAAATTAAAAATGAATCTTTAAAATTAAAGGATTCAAAAAACTCAATATTTTTAATTGAAGGAATTAGAAGCCAGTTTGAAGTTAAAATGTTTAAAGAAAACTTTAAAGATTTTATTCTAATTTCAATATTTTCATCACCTTCAACACGATTTGATAGACTTAAAAATAGAAAAAGAGATGATGATTCAGAAGAATATGAAAATTTTCTTAAAAGAGATCAAAGAGAATTAAATTTTGGGATTGGAAATGTTATTGCAAGTTCTGATTTTATTATTATAAATGAAAATGGACTTGATGAATACAAAAATCAGATTGAAGATCTTTTTGATAATATAATTAATTAAGCTTTTATTAATTAAAATTTATTCAATCAACTATAATTTTTATATTTAAAAAACTTGAATTTTTTATTAAATATTTTTCATGAAATTTATTATTAATAATTTTTATTGAATATTTTACATGATATTTATAATTAACACTAAGATTGATAATTTATGTATTTTGAAGGAATAATAATAGGAATGGGGGCATTTTTAATAATAGGAATATTTCATCCAATAGTTATTAA
Organism: Methanobrevibacter sp. TMH8; assembly: GCF_020148105.1. Classification (NCBI taxonomy): domain Archaea; kingdom Methanobacteriati; phylum Methanobacteriota; class Methanobacteria; order Methanobacteriales; family Methanobacteriaceae; genus Methanobrevibacter; species Methanobrevibacter sp. TMH8. The sequence goes on along the minus strand of NZ_JAHLZE010000023.1, from coordinate 31,566 downwards.
AGGAGAATATTATATTGGTAAAAAGATTTGGCCAATATTTTTAATTGGAGGACTAATCTCTATTGTAATCTCATTATTTGTAGGTAATTTAATTTTATCTGCATTAATTGGAGTATTAGGTTTTACATTTTTATGGAGTATCCATGAAATTATAGAACAAGAAAAAAGAGTAGAAAAAGGTTGGTTTCCAAAAAAACCAGATAAATAAGTAAAATAAGTTAAATTAATTATATAAAATATATAAATATAAAATAAGATTAAAAATGAAAATTTAAAATTAATTTTAAATCTATTTATCAACTAAAGAAGCTTTTTTAATATTATATATCCCATTATCAACATTCCAAATGATTTCAGCTTCATCAATTTTTATTTTTTTCTTAAAAATAGGTCCATTAATAGCTAAAGTTTCAGCTTCTCCTCCTTCAAAAGCTATGTTTATACCATATTTTTCCTTAATTGTTTTTAAATCCTCAATGAGATTTTTATCTATTTTTTTACCAAGCCATGATTCATCTAAACCATAAGCAAAAACACCTGAAATGATTATTTCAAAACCTAAATCAATAATTCTATTCATATATTCTTCTTCATTAACATTCCACAATGGAGAAATAGATTTAAGACCTAAATCTTCACAAATTTTGTCTATTCTAGATTTTTGATAAACAGAATAAAGTGCTCCAGTATAAATACCTTCAATACCCTTATCTTTAAGAATTGATAAATTATATTTAAGGTCATCCACTTCTTTTTCTTTAATTCCATGAGTTTTAGCTTTAATAATAGGAATATCAATAGCTTCTGCAATTAACTCTGTAAGATGTATATTAGGAACATGGAACATATAAGACTCTTTATTTTTAGATTCTATTGATAATAAATATGCAATCTCATCTCCATTATTAATGGCTTCATAACATGCCATTGTACTATCTTTTCCACCGGAAAATAAAACAGCTACTTTCATGTCTATCTTTCTTTAATTTTTTTAATAAATTTTTTAATTCCATCTCGAATTTTATCGAAAAATATACTAATTAAAGCTAATATGACTCCAAAAACTCCAGATAGTAATATAACAATATTATTATCAACCATAGAATTTTTTGTATTATTTATTGCATCTTCAACAGAACCATTTACTGATTTGACAACAATATCATTAGAATGCAAATATTCAACAACATCATCTGCTTTTGAAGGTTCGGCTGTAATTTCAATATTAACTAATGAATATCTAGTATTAATCCCACCAGTATACATTAACCAGTCAGATAATGTTTTTAGAGCAGTAGTTGGGTTGTAATTTTCTGTAAAATTTATAGATATTAATCCACTTTCATTTACAGAAAAATTTTCAAAGTTTTCATCAACTATTGGAATCTTTTCTTCAATAATTTTTTTACGGCTCGTAGAAAAAGAGTCTGTTTTTACAACAATCCCCTTATTAACTATTGATATAACTCCATCAGTTTTATTTAAATTTTTAGTAAGTTCATTGAGATTTACATATGGTGAAACTTCAATATTTATTGATGCAGTATCATTAGTAAATGTTTCATAAACTGCTTCAACTACATTAGGTAATTCTTGATAAACAGGAGTTACAAAAAAAGCACCGCCAACTAATCCAACTACAAACCCAATAGTTAAAACAGAGATAACATCTTTTTTTCCAATAATAGGAGTTAACAACCCCATAGAAAAAACAAATACCATCAATAGAATAAATAAAATAATATAAATACTTGCAGAAATAATATCCATTAAACCATCTCATAATTTAGAATATTAAATAATCAATTTATAGATTATTCTTAATCAATATAATAATATTAAATTAGTTTATATTATGGATAAATGTTTTGTTATTTTTCTAAACAAAACAACAATATTTTTCTATTTTTAACAAATTTTTATTAAATCTAAATACTATAAATGTTTTTTTAATAAATATCTATTCTTGTTTAAACTTTTATAACAATATTAGTTTCATTAATTGGCCATTCAATAATTACTTTTGTAAGAATTTTTTTTTTAAAATTTATTGAAGTTTTTACATTATTTGCTTTAAAACTATATTGAATTTGATAATTATAATTTGTATTATTAACCTCATTAACATTCGTATTATTAATCAAATTTAATTCAGCTATTGCTAACCCTTTATTTGAATAAGAATCTTTATTGAAATTAATTTCTAAATCTGTTGGAAATTCAATATATAAAATCCTTTTTGAACCTATTCCATCTGAATAAACATCATCAATAGAATTTATAATCTTTAAAAGTTCTGATTTACTCTCGATTGAATAGCTTACATCTATCATTGAATTAACTGCAATCTCACTCAAGGGTAGTGAAATGGAAATAAATATTAAAATAGCAATAAAGCTAATCAATATAAATTCAAGAGATAGTTGACCCTTATTATTTTTATTATTTTTTAATTTTAAAAACTTTAAATTCTTTGATATATTCTTAATTATAGATTTATTTGATAAATTTTTAATATTAAAATTTTTTATTAAACTTTTTAAAATACCTAAATGTTTAAGCAAAATAAAAAATATTAAAAGATTAACTCGTAATTCCTCAAATTTCTCTTTAAATTTTTTGATTATAAATATAACCTCCTTTTTTTATTAATTTGATTTAATAAATAAAAATTAGATTTTTATATTAACAAATTTACTCCATTATAAATGAATAATGAAAGATCTCCAATAAATAAAGTTATGAAGAATCCAATAGCAATTGATGGTGCAAATGGAATTCCTAACTTAATAGGGATTTTTTCTGGAATTATTTCGATTTTAGCTAATTCTTTTAATAATTTTAAATCATTTTTTGATAATCCTCCAGCAGTTTTTGATTTCAGTATATGATTATCCTTATTTTTATAAATATCAATGTTAATATCATCATTATTAGTGTAATTAGTATAATCAATATAATCACTATACTCCATATAATCAGTAGAATCATTAGTACCGATATAATTAATATAATCAGTACAGTCACTATAATTTTTCTTATATAATCCAATTTTATTGATTATATTTAAATTAACCTTGTTTTCTTTAATTAATCTGTTTAAATCACTTATATTTATTAATATATCACTTAGAATCATATTTTCTTTCAAATTATTAATATCTACAAGTTTATATGAACCTTTTTTAACAAAAATTTTAAAATTTAAAATAAAAAAGTCCAGAAATATAGAAAAAGTTAAATTAATAAACATTCCAACTATTAAAATATAAAAAATTGAATTTATTGAATCAATATCATATCTTTTAAAAAATAGAATGACAATTAATAAAATTAAAGAAGTTAGTAGTGATTTAATTAATTTATTAAATATTAATTTCTTATAAATACCAATTTTGATATATTTAAATAAATCAAATAGATGATTATTATTACTATTATTAATATTAATATTATTGATGATAATATTAATAAATTTATTAAATAATATTAAAATCAAGTTTTTTTCAGATTTATTCCTTTTAAAATTTTTATTATTAGCAATTTCCTCATATTTGATATTATTTAGATAATTAAGTATTACACATATTAACAAAAACGGGAATGAAACAAGAATACTATTAAATATCACTGTAAAAGGAAATGGATATATAGCTAGTATAGGTAGATTGATATTATTAATATTAAATCTAAAAATCTCACTTAAAACTGCTGGATGAATAGGCATTGCTAGAGTTATTCCAGTAATTAATTTTACATCTCCACCACCCCATAATCTTAGTTTCCACAATATATATGATAATGAAAAAATTATTATAGATAATATTATTGAAAACAATATTGGATATATTTCCATAATCAAAAATGAAATAGCTAAATTTGATATTATCCCAGTTAAAATTAATAAATAACTTAATTCATTAGGAATGATTTTATATTTTAAATCATAAAATCCTGCAATTATTACAGATCCACTAAGAATCAAAATTACCAATAAATGTATATAAACTAAGTGATTTTCCATTTTAGCTCCTCTTATAACATTATCTATTTTTAAATTTTCATTTTCATATGTTAATATTAATATGAACTAATATTTAAATTAATACTTTTTATGATAATAATATTACTAGGGGATTGAAAAATTGTCTTGATGATTAAAAATTGTTGTAAAATAAAATTTAAAAAAGATTGAAAAATTTAGAAAAAATATAATAAAATATAATAAAATATAGTATAGTAAAATATAGTAAAAATTTATTGAAAAATATGATAAATTAAAAAAAATTTAAGAATATAAAAAAATTTAAAAATAATTAATTAATAAAATAAAAAAGAAAAAAGGAAAAAATAAAAATAATTAATTAAATTATTTATTTTTAGAAAAATTATAAGCAGCATCCATAAAAGAAACAAATAAAGGATGAGCATTGTTAGGTCTTGATTTAAACTCAGGATGGAATTGACATCCTACAAACCATGGATGATCTTCGAGTTCTACCATTTCTACAAGAAAATCGTCTGGAGATGTTCCTGAAATAATTAGGCCTTTATTTTGAAGCTCTTCTCTAAAATCATTGTTTAATTCATATCTATGTCTATGACGTTCTTTAACAAGGTCTTGTTTATATAAATTGTGTGCTTTAGTATTTTTTATAAGTTTACAATCATAAGAACCTAAACGCATAGTTCCTCCCATTTGTTTGATCTCTTTTTGTTTTTCCATAAGATCAATAACAGGATACATAGTATCTAGATCAAATTCTGTACTATTTGCATTATCCATACTATTCCGCCTAGCAAATTGAATAACCATTGAATGCATTCCAAGACATATTCCAAAAATTGGAACATTATTTTGAATTGCATATTCAACTGCATCTAACTTACCTTCGACTCCTCTTTCACCGAAACCTCCAGGAATAAGAATTCCATCAAGCTCTTTTAATTCATTTTCATCGAGATTATCGACATCAGAACTTATATATTCAAGATTGAGCTTAACCCCAATTTTTGCAGCTGCATGTAATAATGCTTCTCTAATACTTATATAAGAATCTTCAAGTTCAACATATTTTCCAATTATAGCTATAGTAACAACAGGATCTTGTTTTTGGAGAGATTTAACAATAGATTTCCATTGATCTAAATCTGCAGATTCAACATCAACATCAAGTTTAATTCGTTCAGCAATGAATTTTCCAACATTTTCTTTATCAAGAGTTAATGGAACTTCATAAATAGAAGATGCATCTGGAGCATTAACAACAGCAGTAGGATCAACATCACAAAAATGAGCAATTTTACGTTTAAGAGCATCATCAATAGGATCTTGACTTCTACATACAATCATATCAGGATTTATACCAGTACTTCGAAGCTCTTTGGTACTATGTTGTGTTGGTTTTGTTTTGAATTCTCCAGCAGCATTAAGATATGGAATAAAAGTTACATGTACAAACATTACATTGTCATGGCCTTCTTCATTTCTAAGTTGTCTCAATGCTTCTAAAAATGGTTGACTTTCAATATCACCAACAGTTCCACCAAGTTCTATGAGAATAATATCATAATCATTGATTTCAGCTGTTTTTCTTATGAGTGATTTAATTTCATCAGTAATATGAGGAATTATCTGAACACAAGCTCCAAGGAACTCTCCTTTTCTTTCTTTATCAATTACTGACTGATAAACTTTTCCAGTGGTAATGTTAGAAACACCTGGAAGTTCAACATCTAAAAAACGTTCATAATGACCTAAATCAAGATCAGATTCCATCCCATCATGAGTAACAAAAACTTCTCCGTGTTGATATGGATTTAATGTTCCAGAATCCCAATTTAAATAAGGGTCTATTTTAATAGCTCCTACCTTTAATCCATAAGAACGTAAAATCCTTCCAATTGATGCTGAAGTAATCCCTTTACCAATTGAACTAACAACACCGCCGGTTATAATTATATATTTTGTCAGAACATCCTCTCCAGTATTTTATTATGTATTATATATAGATTATCAGATACAATATTAATTTAGAAATTTTATAAATAAAATTTATAATAAGATTATAAATATGAGTTATAAATAAAATTTTTTAATAACATTCTTAAATAATATTTTTAAATAATATTTTTTGAATAACACTTTGAATAAGATTTTTAAATAAATTCTATATTAAATTCTTAAATAAATTCTTAAATAAAATTATAAATAAAATAATTTAAAATAATTTAAAATAATTGCAATTGTTTTTATTTATAAAATTATTATTGATAACTGTAAATAATTTCTATAAATAAAATCATAATATTTTTAATTTTATTTAATTTAATATTATATAATATTATTTTTATTAGTATATAAAATTTATATTAAAATTAATATTCTTAAATCAATTACTTATAATAAATTATTATATATAATAATCTATATAATTTTTTAATTATTATTCTAGGTATTCAATATATTTTTATACATGAAGCTTTTTCTAAATAAAAATTGAATAAAAATAAATAATAATAATTTAAAATAAATAAATTAATTTAAAATAATATAAAAATAATTTAAATTAATTTAAAAAAATAAAAATAAACAGAAAAATTTAAATTATCATTTTTTTAACTAGATCATGAGCTTTATCTATACCTAAAGATCCATTAATAACAGATTTTTCTGTGTAAATATTAGCATCATCAGCAAAATCTTTTTTTAAAGAAGAATATATTGCGAGAGGAACAAGATCTCGAGTATGAGTTCTAACATCAATAGGCGTTGCATGATCTGGAAGAACAGCTATTTTATAATCTTCATATTGTGGTATTTCATCAAGAATTTGACCTAATACATACTTATCAATTCTTTCAATAGCTTTGATTTTTTCTTCAATATTTCCAGCATGACCCGCTTCATCAGGAGCTTCAATGTGAACAAATAAAAAATCATTGTCTTCAAGAGCATTAGCAGCATACTTGCCCTTAGCTTTATAATCTGTATCAAAATATCCAGTAGCACCAGGAACATTAATATTTTTTAATCCTGCAAAAACACCTATACCTTTTAATAAATCTACCCCAGTAATAACAGACCCTTCAAAACCATAAAGATCTTTAAATTTAGGCATAGAAGGCTTTAAACCTTGACCCCACAACCAAACCATGTTGGCTATTTTTTCTCCATTACTAAGTCTTTTTTTATTAATATCATGGTTTTCTAAAATCTCTTTAGATTTTAACATAATATTTTTTATCATTAATGAAGAAGGATCATTCCAATTAGTATAATCAGCTATTGATTCACCAACAATATCATGAGGAGGAGTAGTCTTTAATGAAGCTAATTCTGACCCTTTTTTAACAAAAAGATGCCTATAGCTAATTCCTGAGTAAAATTCTCCATCCATTTCACCAATATTTGGATTATTTTCCTTTGAAAATTCTTGATTAAGTGTATTGATTAAAATAGCTGCTTCTTTTGAAGTAATGTGTCCTGCATTAAAATCAGCTAATATTCCATTATCCTCAGTTATTAAATTACATCTAAATATAACTTCATCATCAGAAGTATTGATTCCCATACTTCCAGCTTCAAGAGGACCTCTACCAGTATAATATTTTTGAGGATCATAACCAAAAATACTCATATTAGCTACATCTGATCCAGGTTCAAGATTTTCTGGAACAGTTTGAAGTTGTCCAACCCTACCTTTTTGAGCAATTCCATCTATATTAGGTTTATTAGCTACTTCAAGAGGAGTTTGATTATTCAATTCTTTTAAGGGGTAATCAGACATTCCATCCCCTATTAAAATTACATATTTCATAATAATTCCAAAAAATAAAAAAATAAAATATATTAATATTTAGTTTTAATAATATTAATAACATCAGTCAACATTGCAGAAGCAGTTTCAATTGATCCTGCACCTTTTCCAACTACAGTAACTTCATCAGCAAGATCTGTTTTAATAGTTGCCATATTTAATGTGCCTTCAACAGCATAAGGACTATTTTTTTTAACTAATCGTGGAGAAACTTTTAATGCATCTTTTGATACTTCAGCAATCAATTTAATTAAATAACCTTCTTTTTTAGCTAATTCAATAGCTTCAGAAGTAATTTTAGAAATACCTTCAACTTCAACATCAGAATATGTTGCATCAATTCCAAGTAGAGAATTAGCTAATATAACAGTTTTACAAGCTGCATCAATTCCTTCAACATCTTGAGTTGGATCAGTTTCAGCAATTCCTAATTGTTGAGATTCTTCAAGTGTATTTTTATATGAAGAACCTTCAGTAGTCATTCTTGATAATATATAATTGGTAGTTCCATTTAAAATACCAATAATAGAAGATATATTTGAACTTGGAAGGGTTTCTTCAGCAAAATTTATAATAGGCATAGCTCCTCCAACAGATGCTTCAAACTTAAATTGAACATTATTGGCTTTAGCTTGTTCATTCATTTGAGAAAAGAAAAGAGCTAGATGACCTTTATTTGATGTTACAACATCTTTCCCACTAGCAAAAGCTTTTAATGTTAGTGATTTTGCAGGTTCTCCATCTTCAATATTAGTTGGTGTAGCTTCAATAAGCAAATCATAATCAACTGAATCAAGAACATCTTCTCCATTTGTATTAAATCCAAATTCTGGATAATTAGCTAATTTTCCTTGATTTTCTTTTGTTTCAATTAATAATTCTTCATCAAGTCCATTTGATGAAATAGCTGATGAAGATGAATCAGCTACAGCTACTAACTTTAGGTTTACACCATATTCATTTTGAATTTTATCTTTTTTAATAGAGATTGATTTAGCAACACCTTTACCAACAGCTCCAAACCCCATTAAAATAATTTTTATATCTTTCATTAAAAATTCTCCTGAATTTTTCTAATATAATCTTATTTAAACTTCATTAACAACTAAAAGACCTTTATCATCAGCTATTTCCTGAATTTTAGAGAGAACAATTTCTTTTTTATCAGGATCTGATTCAACAACAATCATAGCTGAAGATTCATACTCTTCTTCTAATTTAACATCTAATCCAACTACAGATACTCCTTCAATTGTGTTAATTTTATCCATAGTGTCCTTTATATCTGTATCAATAACATGTCCAATTAGTATCGTACTGAGTTTTTCTTTTACAACTACTCCATCAATCTCAAGAATAGTAATATTCATTTCATTTAACTTCTCAACAACTTCTTTAAGGTTGTTTCTTTCACCTTCTAAAGTTATTTGAACAGGAATCATACCTTTTTCATTTTTTGAATCCCTTTGGTGAATAACAGTTACTAAATTTGTACCAAAATCACTAATTGGTTCAAGAACAGATACAAGTTGTCCTGGAATATCTTGAAGTTCTAGAACTAAGTTCATTCTCATTTTATCCCTCAATTAATCTAAAATAAATTATAAAAAAAATATTATTAAATATTATTAGAATATTTTTAAAACATTATTAGAAATTTATTAGAATATTGTAAAATATTTTTAAATATTATAAAGAATATTTTTAAATATTATAAAAATATTTTAAGATATTATATATTTTAATATATTATAAAAATATTATAAATATCTTCAAATTGTTAAATATTGCATAATATTTATGAAATATTATTAATTTAATCTTAATTAATCCATTCTGCTTTTTTAACTAATAAATGACCCTCTTTATCAGTTCTAGCATTTCTCATTATTTTTTCTGGATTTTTCTCAATAGAAACATCTTTACGTGTGAGATTTACATTGTCTACTATATAATGAGTTTCTTCAAGGTCGGGAATACTTTCAAGTGTTTTAGAAAAATCTTTGAGAATTTTTTCTGCATCTTTTTCAATTTTCATTATAAATCTCCTTAAATTGTAAGTAAATAAAATTATTGATGATTTAAATTATAATAAATAAATTATAGTAATAGATTATAGTAATAAATTATTGTAATAAATTAAATTAGTAAATTATTGTATAAATATATAATAATATAAATATATTTTTCTTAGTATTAAAGCTTTATTTATTTAAAAATTATTTTAATTAAAATATAAAATATTTAAGAAAAATGATTAATAAAATAATGAAAAGAAGTATAATAATAATTTATTAAAAATTAATTTTATTTAAAGAATAATTTAATTAAATAATAATTAAATCAATTTTTATTGTTAGAATAAGAATCAATAATATTTTCCATGATTTTATTCAAATCAGTATCTTTTAAGATCTTTTTTCTGATAATTTTATCAATTCCAGAACCATATTGAGCTGCTTTTTTTGGACGCATAGCTATTTCTTCATCCACACCAATATCTAAAGCTAAATCTCTCAATATTCTTTTTCTTAAAGGATCTTCATTATTTTCATTTAATTTAATTTTATATTTGATAGGAATATTTAAAGCAAAATTAACAACTTTTTCATCTAAATAAGGAACTCTAAGTTGAACTCCATTTGAACTAGCTATCTTAGCATCTCTTTCAAGATTAACATCATAACAATATTTCATATCATGAATAAGTTCTTTTTGTAGTTGATCTTCTCCTTTTTGATTTAAAGTAGCTAAATATCTATAATAACCACCAAATAATTCATCAGCTCCCTGTCCGGCTAATACAACTGGAATATCATCATTAAATGCTAGCTTAGTTCCTAAATATAAGGTCATACCGACACCAACTTTCATAAGATCCTCTTCTTCAATAGCTTTCAATACAGGGTTTAAAGATTTTCTAACTAGTTCCTCATCTATGATCTGTGTTTTAAGAGTAAAATCTAATTTTTTTGCAATTTTTTTACTATATTTTAGATCAATAGAATTTTCAACACCTACAGTATATAATGTGACATCAATTTTAGAGGATTCACTATATTTTTTAAGGATGGTTGCAAGTATAGTACTATCTACTCCTCCTGAAAAAACTAATCCTACCTTATCAAGTCCTTTTATTCTATCATAAGTAGAATTCATTATTAGTTTTGAAAGGTAATTTTTAAATTTATAATAATTATCCTCTTCATCAGTATCTAAAACAAAATCATTATGATCACTATAATCAATATCCCATGGATTAGATTTAGAAGGAAAATCTTTCCAATTATATAAAATATGTCCGGGTTTTAAAGAAGAAATATCATTATTATTTATCCCTATTTTCCAAAGACTTTTCTTTTCAGAAGCAAATGAATTAAAATCATTAACATTGTAATATAGTGGATTAACACCTAAACTATCTCTTGAAATAGCTAAGTTAGTACCATCAAAAACAGCAAAAGCATAATCTCCATTAATAAGATTTTTTACTTTTTCTATAGATTTTTTTAAATCAGAAAATTCACTATAAAATTTATAAATAAGCTTAATAGCTAATATTTCACTAGAATAAACTACATCTTCATTATTAGAATTAGATAAAATAGAATTTATCTCATCTATATTATAAATAACACCATCAAAAACCAGTGTTAAATTTTTGTATTGAATAGGTTGCAATTCTTTATCATTAGGGTTAATAACACCTAATCCTATATTAAAAGAATTATTTTTATCATTTTGAAAAGAAATATTACAGAATTTATTATTAAAAATAGTGTTGTTTTCAGAAGAAAGAAAGATTCCTTTTTTAAATTTACTTTTAATTAACCTATCTTCATAGTTTATAGCTTTTAACATAGAATTTAAAAGATTTCCATCGAATTTTCCTTGAATTCCAATTATTTTACTCATAATATCCTTTTTATTAATGAATTTATATATTAAATATATAATATTACAATTATATCCTAATTATACCATATAATTTATATATAATTCATTTAATTTTTTTCATTTTTAAGTTTATTTATTTCTTCTTCAAGGATTTCTTGTTTTTCAATGAGATTTTTTAATGCTTCATCAATAGGATCTGGAAGTTTTTGATGCTCTTGATCCATTGCACAAGGTCTTTTCTCATGGACAATCTTTCCAGGAACTCCAACAATAGTAGCCCCATTAGGAACATCTTTTAATACTACAGAACCAGCTCCTACTTTTGAACCATTACCTAGTTTGATATCTCCAATAATAAGAGCTCCAGAACCTATTACAACACCATCTCCAATTGTAGGGTGTCTTTTTTCTCTAACTGTACTAGTTCCTCCAAGAACAACTCCTTGATATAATAAAACATCATTACCTACTTCAGTAGTTTCACCAATAACTACTCCCATTCCATGATCAATAAAGACTCTACGCCCAATTTTTGCAGCAGGGTGTATTTCAATTCCTGTAAAAAATCTATTAACTGTAGAAATCCATCTTGCTGAAAGACAATGACCATGTTTCCATAAATAATGAGCTATTAAATGATACCAAACAGCATGCAAGCCAGAATAGCAAAAGAAAATTTCAAATTTACTTCTTGCAGCTGGATCTCTAAGTCGGACCATAAGTAAATCTTCTCTAATTCTATCAAACATGAAATCAACCTTTAATAATAAAACTCATATCAATTAATAAAAAGCTAATAAAAGTTTAAAATATAAATTTTAAATAATGCAATTATATGGACTCTTTTTAAATAATTGAATTAAATGGATTTTTTTAAATAATACAATTAAATAGATGCTTTTATCATTTATATAATCCGTTTAATCACTTAATAAGTGACTAATTTGATCAGTGGTTATAATGCCTTCTAATTTATATTCATCATTAACAACAGGCAAACAAGAAATATCATATTTTCTCATTTTAGTAGCTATTACTTCAATAGTTTCATTAGATTTACAAGTTTTAACATCTTTAGTCATAATATCATTTAGTTTACTACAATTAACAGCTATTGATTTAGATAAATCCCATGCTGTAACAATTCCAAGTAACATATTATCATCAGTAATAACTGGAAGATGAGTTACATGTTCAGACATCATTAACATAGCTGCATCCTTAATTTCTGCATCTTTTTTAATAGTTGAGACATTTACATTCATGAGATCTTTAACTAAAGTATTTGTTAAAAAGTTAGATACAACATAATTTAGTTGTCCTCCTTCAAGAAGGAAAGCATCATGACCATAACTAGATTTTAATTCACTATAGCTAACTTCAATATCATTAGCATTTAAAGCCATAAGAATATCTTTAGATTGATCTGGTGGATATAACCAATCAGAATCAATAGCTATAATTTGAATTTTAGATTTGATATTTTTTAAACCTTCAATTAAAGAACCATTACTAGATAAATCGAAATAATCAATTGCTTTTGTTATATAAAGATATGAATTAGCATCAAATCGTTTAACAAATGTATCTCCTTGATAATGAAGATAGCTTTCTACTTGAAAATCCATTGAAAAATCATAGCTAACTTCTTTTTTATCCTTAAGATCTCTTCCAAATTTTTCATACATGGATTCATCACTAAGATAAGTGATATGTGCAACCATTCTAGCTAATGCAAGACCATTTCTAGGTCCAACTTCTTTATCATAATAATCTCCATTGTTCCAATTAGGATCTGTAATAATAGCTTGTCTTCCAACTTCATTAAAAGCTATTTGTTGTGGAGATGAGTGAGCTGTAGTAGCTATAGGCACGGCTTTTTTAACCATATCAGGATATGAAACTGCCCATTGTAAAACCTGCATTCCACCCATTGAACCTCCAACAACAGCCAATAGTTCACTAATCTCTAAACTTTCAATTAGCTTTTTTTGAGCTTTAACCATATCTTTGATTGTAATGACTGGAAAATCAAGATTATAAGTTTTACCAGTAGCTGGATTTATGGAAGAGGGACCAGTAGAACCACTACATCCACCAAGAATATTAGAAGAAATTATAAAATATTTTTCACTATCAAGAGCTTTTCCCGGCCCAATGAATATTTCCCACCAACCAGGTTTTCTATCACCTTCATGCCATCCAGCTGCATGTGCATCACCAGATAAAGCATGACAAACTAAAATAGCATTATTTTTTTCTTTATTTAATTTACCATAGGTTTCATAAGCAATAGTAACATCACTCAAAGTTTTTCCAGATTCTAACTTTAAATCCCCTTTAATATTGAAAAATTTTGTTTCAACAATACCTACAGATTCTCTTTTCATTTTAATTCCAGCTATTTAGTTTTATAATTTTAATATGTTTTTCAGTTCTTTAATTATTATTATTAATGATATTTTGTATTTTTATATATTTTATAATAATTGTTATTATTTATTTATATTTACTTACTAGATTAATATAATTTATTATAAAAATTGAAAATATATAATGATTTGAATTAATAATATAATACCTATTAAATAAATAATACAAAAATATAATGATTTATAGAAATAGTTAAAATTTTAATAATCAAATAAAAATAATAAAAAAATTAAATTGATTAGAATAATTAAATTATAAATTAATTAAATTAAATTTATAATAAAATTACATAATTTTTAAAAAAAATAATTATAAATTAATTATAAAAAAGTTATAAATTAATTATAAAAAATAATTATAAAATTATTATAAAAAATAAATTAAAATAAAAAATAAAAAATAAATTTTTATTTATTCAACTGCTTTTTTTAATGCCTGATCTATATCATCAATAATGTCTTCAGCATTTTCAAGACCAATTGAAAGTCTTATGAAGTCTTGAGAGATTCCAACTTCTTCTAATTCTTTTTTGGAAAGTTGAGAATGAGTAGTTGAAGCAGGATGAGTAACTAAAGATCTAGCATCTCCAATATTAGCTACATGAGATAAAAGTTCAAGATTTTTAATGAATTTTTTACCTTCTTCAAGACCTCCTTTTATTCCAAAAGCTACTAATCCACCATAACCATTTTTAAGATATTTAGTAGCTAATTCATGAGAAGGATCATTTTCAAGTCCAGGATAAATAACCCAAGCTACATCTGGGTGAGAATCAAGGAATTTTGCAACTTCAAGAGAATTTTCACTATGTTGTTTCATTCGTAAAGATAAAGTTTCAAGACCTTGAATTAATTGAAATGAGTTGAATGGGCTAATAGTGGTTCCAATATCTCGAAGTAATTGAGTTCTAGCTTTAACTGCAAAAGCAATCTCTCCAAAAGCTTCACTAAATATTAAACCATGATAACTTGGTTCAGGTTCACTAAATTCTGGAAATTTTCCATTAGTCCAATCAAATTTACCAGAATCAACAATAACTCCTCCAAGACTATTTCCATGACCTCCAATATATTTAGTAGCTGAGTGAACAACTATATCTGCACCATGTTCTATTGGTTTAACTAATCCTATACCAGTAGTATTATCAACAATTAATGGTATATTGTTTCTATGTGCAATTTCAGCTATAGCTTCAAAATCAGGAACATCTAATCTAGGATTTCCTATTGATTCAATAAAAATTCCCTTTGTTTTTTCATCAATAGCTTCTTCATAAGATGATAAATCATCATATTTAACAAATTTAACAGTTCTACCTAACTTAGGAAGTGTATAATTAAAAGCATTGAAAGTTCCACCATATAAATTATCAGCTGAAACTATATTATCTCCTAAGAGACTTATATTTAAGATTGATAATGTAATTGCAGCAGCTCCAGAAGATTGAGCAAGTCCTGCTGCTCCCCTTTCAAGTGCAGCTACTCTTTCTTCAAATACTGCAGTAGTAGGATTGTTCAATCTTATATAAATATTATCAAATTTTTCAAGGGCAAATCTCTCTCTAGCATCATCTACATCATCAAAAACATAAGCAGTTGTTTGATAAATAGGTACAGCCCTAGATTTTGAACTTCCAAGATCTTCATGTCCTGCATGAACTTCTAATGTTTTATCTCCATATTTTTTTTTGTTTGAATTATCTTTAGACATTATAACACCTTTGTAAAAATCAAGTATAAATTCATTATAAATTTATTTAAAATTTAATAAAATTTAATTAAATTAATTAAAAGTTGAGTTATAAACTTTTTAAAACATAGTTTATATAATGCTTAACTTATTAATAATGAGTATTTATTATAATTATTATATCTTGTTATTCTTTCTATTAAAATTTCTTATTATTTTTAATAAATTAATTACTATTATTAATTATTTTTATTATAGAAGTTCCTGAAAAAAATTATTTTTATAATTATTATTTTATTATTTTATTTTTTAATAAAAAATTATAATTTACTAAAATTATTAAAAAATATCAAAATTAGAAAAAATAAAAAAATATAAAAAGTCTAATAAAAAATCAAAATTAGAAAAAATAAAAAAAATATAAAAAGTCTAATAAAAAATCAAAATTAGAAAAAATAAAAAAAATATAAAAAGTTTCATAAAAAATTAAAAATTCAAATCAGAAAATTTAAAGAATTATAAAGATATTATAATTCAAATTCTTCATCTACAATTGATTGTTTTAGTTTAGAAGAGATTTTCTTGGCTCTTTGTATGTCAGATTGTCTGCAGGTTATTGGAATATTATAATTTTTATTATTAATTTCTGCATCAACTGATCCTAAATTCATTTGATATGTATCATTTTTAGTTAAATAAACACATAATCCACAACCAAAACATTTATCTCTGTCAACTGTTCCATTATCATTGATTGCATTAGTTGGACAAGATTTTTGAACTTCTATATTTTCTTCTTTAATGAAATTTTCACTTTTAAATGTTGGTCTTTCATCAAGTCCATCCCATACTTTATCATAGCTAGTTTCTGTTATTGGTAAATGTCGGCCGTGAATATCAGCTATAACTAGTGGAATATCATTATTCAATATTTGAACATCATTAAATACTTGTTCATTTAGAATTGGGATTGGGATAGCTACTGAATCATAAACTTCTGGACCGGATCCTGTTTTAAATCCTCCAATATATTCAGAAGACATTTTATGCATATCACCAGTTAACATTAAGTTTGGTTTTGCATCAGAACTTCTTGTTCCATCACCTAAGACTACACCAGAACCTCCATTAAATAAAATTTTAGTTCCTTCTTTTATTACATTTCTATTATAATCATTTTGTAGAGGATTTAAATCACCACATCCAGAGAACGTGAATTGATCTAAAGTTCCTTCCATAGGTATTGCATTAAATATTGATCCAACAACATCTTTTTCAGGATTAACGAAAGCAGTATAATTTCTAAATGCCATTCGAGTTCCAATTATTTGAGCTCGTGGAATTTCATCTATAGTGACACTAGTTTCTAATTTTTGACCTTCAATAGATTCAACTTCTACATCGATTTCTTTTCCATCTAGGATATCTTTGAATAAAAATCCTCCACCATATTCATGATCCTTTACACTATGTTCTGTACCATAAACTATAACATCTATTGAACCTAATAATTCATTTGGACATGGCCCTGGAAAAGCTGGAACTCCATTCAAATATACTTTTTTAGCTTTTTTAAATACTCCTGGTTCACCTACACCTATATGAAATATAGCTGCAGTTCCAGACATAATTCCACAAGTACCACAAGTTACAACATCAACATCTTCGAATTTTATATCTTCTTCATCTCTAATTGCTTCTTTTAATTCTTGTGCAGTGAATATATTTGCTTCACCATTTTTTATTTTCTTCTTTATATCATCTAAGCTTCTTTTTGTCAAAGAATCACCTTTTCTTAATTCTTTAAATTTTTTTGAATCTAATTTTCCAAATATTTTAAATATTTTAGATAGTAGTTTATTTTTATATTATATAAATATTACAATTGTTATATTTTTATTTATAATAAAATTTTAATAAATATTTTTCATGAATAGTAAATAAATAAAAATTCATCTTTATATAGTTAATAGGTTAATCTAACAATAAACAAGCTAATCTTCATCATCTTTCAATTTTTTAAGTCTTTTTTGAAAATTTGAATTTTTAAGTAATTCATTAACTTCTTTAATATATTTTTTTGGCATTTGGATAGGACCTAATGACAGTTCCTCTCTTGTTTTATCAATTTCAGATTTAATATCTAAATATCCTTCAATATCACGATTTAAATCAAAGAAAAACTTTTTAGGCATTCCTCCAATTCCAATTTCTAAAAATGTTTCACCATAAGCTACGAATGGTTCTACATGTTCTTTAGCTATTCCTTTATCTATAGCTTTTTGTCTGAGAATCTGATTAATGATACATGGGCTATTATTGACTGGACAAACACTATGACAACTATAACAATAGAAACAATGCCATATTTTATCATCTGAAATTATATCTTCTTCATTATCTAAAACTTTTTTTACCAAATCTCGAGGATTATAATCTGTGTGAGCTGCAGCAGGACAAACAGAAGTACACATACCACATTGAACACATTTTAACAATCCTAAATCACTAGGTGCTTTTATATCATTTTTG
Source organism: Methanobrevibacter sp. TMH8 (assembly GCF_020148105.1). NCBI lineage: Archaea > Methanobacteriati > Methanobacteriota > Methanobacteria > Methanobacteriales > Methanobacteriaceae > Methanobrevibacter > Methanobrevibacter sp. TMH8. Next base: position 13,195 of record NZ_JAHLZE010000023.1, on the reverse strand, counting down.
ATGATATCATTGAGATTATGTGAACTTTTATCCTCTTTAATTTTACTCATTTTATTCATACTCCAATATTTTGAAGAATTATTTTTAATATTTATAATTTTTATAAAACAAATTACGTTTCATAAAAATATTTATATATAACTACTTCATAATATAAAAATATAACTATCGTTATATAACAATTGATATTAATTATAAAAATTATGATAAAAAATAAATATTCAATATAAAATTAAATTTTAAATATAAAAACAAATAATTCTATATAAAAATTAAATATTCAATATAAAATTAAATTTTGAATATAAAATTAAATAATTCTATATAAAATATATTAAATAATTAAAAATTATTAAAAAAATTAAAATATAATAAAAAAATAATATAAATAAAGTGATTAAATGCCAACAAGATACATCGGAATGGGATATTGGGAAATTGTAAGTCGACAAATGAGTATAGTGACTAAAAGTCAACAATCAAGATTTAAAGATGCTAAAGTAGCTGTAATTGGTTGTGGAGGTATTGGAGGATCTGTAATAGAACAATTAGCTAGAATGGGTGTAGGTAAGATAAATCTGGTTGATAAAGATATATTTGATTTATCAAATCTTAATAGACAATTAATTAGTGGACTAGATACTTTAGGTAAAGAAAAAAGCTATTCAGCTAAAGAAAGAATAAGAAATATAAATCCTTATGTTGAAGTTACAGCATTTAATGAAGAATTAAATGAAGATAATGTTGAAGAAGTTATTGGAGATTCTGATGTAGTGATTGATGCATTAGATAATTTAGTTACTCGTGTTATAATAAGTAGAGCTGCTAAAAAATTAGGCATACCTTATGTTCATGGTGCTATTCATGGTACTATGGGACAAGTAAGTGTTTACACTCCAGAAACAAAATCTTATGAAGAAATGTTCCAACTCCCATCTACTAACAAAAAATTAAATGAAGAAATAATAGAAAAAATTAAAGGATTGAATTATGGAGTTCCTCCAGTTATAGGACCTAATCCTAATATAGTAGGATGTTTAGAAGCTTTTGAAGCATTTAAAATTATAACTGGTGTTGGAGAAGTAACTTATTCCCCAAAACTTTTAACATTTAATATATTAGATTTATCTTCATTTAATATTGTAGAATTATAATATTTTTATAATATTTAATTATAATATCAATGAAGAAAAAATACCTAAAAATACCTAAAAATAGCTAAAAATAGCTAAATAAAATATAAAATAAAATATAAAATGAGGAGTTTAATATGAGTTTTACATTAATTTTTGAAAATAAAAAAGAAGAAAAAGATCTCAAAGAAGATAGAAAAATAAAAGATATTCTAAGTGAGTTAGATGTTTATCCTGAAACAACTATTGTTAAAAGAAATGGAGAACTAGCTGATGACGAATCTTTAATAAAAGAAGGAGATGAAATCCATATAATTCAAATAGTTTATGGAGGATAAGTTTTTTATTTAATTTAAATTTATATTCATAAATTAATTATCCTCATTTATTTTTCATTTATATATTACATTAAACTATTTTTCAAATATAAATATATATTCTTTAATCATATTTTTAATTAAAATTTAATTTAAAAAAGCAATTAATAAACAATAATATTTTAAATTATTTTTATAAAAACTAGATAAATATATTTAAATAAAAAATAGCATATAGATTTTTAAATAATTAAAAAATATAAAAAATAAAAATAGCTAAAAACTAGCTATTAATTTATTTATCTGCAGTATCTGGGGTGTAAACCCTGGAACCAAAATCAGAATCAACTAAAAATAAGCCATTAGAAGCTTTACTAGCTAATTTAACTTTACTTAAAGCATCACTAGCAGATTCTTCTTCTTCAACTTGTTCAGCTACAAACCATTGTAAGAAATTATTAGTAGAGTGATCTTTTTCTTCAATAGCTAAATCCACTAAATCATTGATTAATCCTGAGACTACTTTTTCATGGGATAAAACATGCTCAAATACATCAACTGGAGAATCCCATTGAGATTGAGGTTTTTCAATTTCAGAAAGTGAAACTCTTGCACCTCTTTGAACAATATAATCATAGAATTTCATTCCATGAGATAATTCTTCTTGAGCTTGAACTCTCATCCAGTTAGCAAATCCACTTAAATCAGTATCTTCAAAATAAGCAGACATAGCTAAATACAAATATCCAGAATACATTTCAGCATTTAATTGTTTGTTTAATGCTTGTTCCATTTTTGCGCTTACCATATAAAACACCTCTTAGATGTTAATTAGTGATTTTCTTGAATTAATTAAAGTTAATAAAAAATAAAATAAAATAAAACAAATAAAATAAAAACCATTCATAAAATGGTTCAATTGAAATTAGATTTAAAAAATTTATAATAAATTAAAATTATTAAAATTTAAATACTATTTAAATTTATTTTTGTTAGACTTATTATTGTTTAGAAAATTGATCTTTTCCAACACCACATAATGGGCAAACCCAATCATCAGGTAAGTCTTCAAAAGCAGTACCAGCATCTATTCCATTATCTGGATCGCCTTCAGCTGGGTCATATACATATCCGCACATTTCACATACATATTTATCCATATTTCCACCTTTTTATTCTATTAAAATCTTTTAATTAAAGATTATATTTAGATTTTTTTAGATTTTTTAGATTTATTATATTTATTAAATTAAAATATTTATTAAATTTAAATAAATATTAAATTAAAAAATATTAAATTGATTACACTGGTTTAAACATTCTTTTTGGAGCACCACAAGAGGGGCATTTAAAACTTTCAGGAACATCTTCCCATTCAGTACCAGGTTCAACGTTTTGTCTAGATTCGCCTTTTTCTGGATCATAAATATATCCACAAACTTTACATTTCATTCTTCCACTCATTGAATCAATCTCCATTTAAAAAATATAATTAATGAATAATTTGTACCATTATATATGAATATTCTGATATTTATTATTATTGATATTATTTAAGTAGAAAAAATGTTTAGTATTCAAAAAATCTGATGAATAAATAAACAAATCGATTAATTATTTACCTAATGAATATAGTGAAATAAAGTTAGAAAAAATATATAAAAATATATAAAATTTACAAGAAATAATGAAAAATACTTGAAATTAAATAAAATAAAACAAAATAAATTAGCTAAAATGAACTAAAATATATAATTAATCTAAAAAATGAAATATAAAATTAAAATTTACCATTCAAAAGATTTTAAAAATAGCTTGAAACTATCATATTTTTGATAATGAGTTAAAAGCTGATCCAGTTCTTTATTTGTTATATCTCTATTTCTTTCCCTTTTCCAGAGCCAATTTAGTTTATTTTTCTCTTGTTTTGTGAATTCTTTTATTTCTTTTATATCATCTGTTTTAATATTTTCATTTGAAGATTCTTCTTCAACTTTTTGATTTTTATTTACATATTCAGGTGTTTCATTTTTATTGTTTTCAATTGCCTTATTATCTTGATCCTTTTCATAATTTATAGTATTACTTTTTGTTTCTAAGTTGTCTTTTTTGGATTGATTTAATTTTTTCAAATCCTCTAAATTTTCAGATTTTTTAATTGTTGTTATATATTCACCATCTATTTCTATTACTGAATAATCCACAACGTCTTTTTCTTTGATATTTAAAAAATCTCTTATTTCACTAGGTATTGTTATTTTTAAAGTACTAGAATTTTTATTTGCTTTATTTACATTTACACTGAATGTTTTTATAACCTTCATATAATCACACTATTAATTATTATAACTATTTGTAGTTACTGCTTATAAAGATTTCTATTTATAGTTAGTAATAGCTATTTATAACTATTAGTAACTACAAAATATATAAAAATATTATAAAAAAGAATAAAATAGTAACTACTAGTAACTATATATAGTTATAATGTTGAAAAATAAAAATAAAATAAAGTAACTACAAATAACTATTCTCATATAACTATAAAAAATAAAATAAGAAAAAAATAAAAATGAAAAACAAAGATCAATGTAAAATATCAATTTCTATCAAATTTTTTAGTAATACTTTTTATAAAAAATTCAATTAAATATCTAAAAAAATATAATTAAAATAATCAAATAAATAATGATAAAAATAATATTAATAATAAAAAATCTATTATATAATAAAAATCAATTCAATAAAAATTAGAATATAATATAAAAAAATAAAAGATAAAAAATTATTATATTATCTAACTAAAACAACAGGAATATCAAATGTTTTGATTATTCTGTCAGCTATACTTCCAATTAATACATTTTTAGAATTGTCTTTTCCTAAGGGTGTTATAACAATAGAGTCCACTTGAGTTCTTTCAGCTATAATTTTGATATCTCTAAGAGGATCAGCTGTAATCAAATGTTCAATTACCATAACTCCTTCTTTTTTTCCCTTTTCAGTAATTTTTCTAAGAATTTCATTACCTTCATCTTCTAAAGTATCATAGGAATAACTGGAATTCTGATCAAGAATATAAACTGCAGAAACTTTTGAGTTAAATTTCTTTGCAATTTCAATAGCTGCATCTACAGCTTTTTCAGAATGTTTTGATCCATCAGAAGGCACCATAATATTTTGAAACATCTAATCACCATTTTATTTTTAGACAATATTTTTTTAGACAAAATTTATTTTTTAGTTAAATATAATGTTTTTATTATAAATAATAATCATTAATTATCAAGTAAATAACCAACTTTACAGAATTCAAGCAAATATTAATTATCAAGTAAATAATCAGCTTTACAGAATTCAAGCAAATATTAATTATCAAGTAAATAATCAGCTTTACAGAATTCAACAAAGTCATCAGCTAATTTAACTGGATTGCCATCATCAATTATTTTACCTTCATCCATGAAAATAGCTCTTTTACTCAGTTCTTTAATGAAATCAATATTATGAGAAACCATTATAATGGTTGTATTAAATTCTTTATTTATCTTTTTAATAGAATTTGAAACAATTCTAAGTGTGATTGGATCTAAATCACCAAATGGTTCATCTAAAAAAAGAGTTTCAGGTTTAGAAGCTAAAGCCAAAGCTAACATAGCTCGAACTTTTTGACCACCAGACAATTCATATGATTTCCTATTTATAATATCAAGAGGTAAATCAAGTGCTTCAAATAGTGGTTTAACTTCTTCTTTAACAGCTTTTTCAGGGAATTTAGGGAATAATTCATCAAGAATATCTGGAAGAAGACCAATTTGTTCAAGTCGAGATTTTGCTTCACTTTCAGGTAAATCAGTAAGTTGATATAAAGCATCTAAGAGTTCATCACCTAATTCTAATTCTTTAGCTCTTTTTCTTGCTTCATCTACAACAAATTGATTTTTAAATCCAAGTTTTGTAGCTAACTGATCCCTTATAGTTGAATGATGTTGAAGTGCAAATTCTTGATACATAAAACCTACTTTTCTTCTAACTTTCATCCTATTAATACCAGGTTCATCAAGATCTACCCAAACACCTTTTTCTTCATCAGAATTAGATTTAGAATTAGAATTAGGTTCAGAATCATCAACTTCTCCATCAGAATCTAAGTAATAATAAACTTCTCCTTCTTCAGGATAATCTAAACCCGCTAACATTCTAAGAAGTATAGTTTTACCTGCCCCACTAGGACCAAGAATAGTTAAAATATCACGTTTTTTTACTTCAATATTGATATCTTCAATTTCAAGAACATTTCCACCTTTAAGAAGGAAAAATTTCTTTTCAAGATTATTAGCTTTAAGAATAGATAAATCATCAACAGTTGAATCCATTTCAACTTCAGGATCTAATTCCCCCAAGAAATCATCTGTAACAGTTTTAGGATCCCCTTCTTCAGCTATTTGACCATCTTTAAGGAGAATTACTCTATCAGCTAAATAATTGTGAACTTCAGGTAAATGAGAAACTAAAACTACAGTCACGCCCAAATCTTCATTAATCCTCTTAATTGAATCAAGAATAGCTTGTTTAGTTTTTGGGCAAGCCATAGTAGCAGGTTCATCTAATAGTAAAACTTTTGGTTTTTTAGCTAATTGTCTAGCCATTATAAGACGTTGTTTTTCACCACCACTTAGAACTGGAGCAAAATGTTCTGCCTTATCTTCAAGACCAACTATTCTTAAAATCTCCATAGCTTCTTCACCATACTGAGCTTCTGCAGATTCTAAATTAATATCCGCTTCATCACCATATTTAACACCATAAAGTTTTCTTATAACATTATTAATAGCTGTTTCTGGCCATAAACCAAATGATCTTTGAAGATGAATAGCTGTAGCAGTTCTGAGTTTATTATAATAATATTGGCTTGAATCATGAGAAACTTCAATATCATCAAGAGTTACTTTACCTTCATCAAATTTTTCAACCCCTCGAAGTATTCTAAGAAGACTAGTTTTTCCAGATCCACTCATCCCAATGATACCAAGTATCTCTCCTTGATTAACTTCAAGATTAATGTTTTTTAATGCAGATAATTCTTCACCATTATCTAGTTTGTAAGTTTTACTAAGATTTTCCACTTTTATCATGAATATCAACTTGATTAAATCCTATAATGAAGTAAATTTTTAATTTATTATATTAATATATTAATCTAATAAACATAATATTTTTAATATTGTTTTTTAATTTATATAACCTTATCATAATACATATCTTATTATAATTTTTTTAAGAATATCTAAAATTGCTTAAAACATAAATAAATCATACCTAAATCAAAACTAAATAGATCTAAAATTGCTTAAAACATAAATAAATCATATCTAAATCAAAACTAAATAGATCTAAAATTGCTTAAAACATAAATAAATCATATCTAAATCATATCTAAATTGTATCTAATTACTAAATATATTAACAATATTATATCAATTATATTAAAAATATATATAAAAATATATAAAAAATTTCTAACAAAAAACTAAAAAATATAGCTAAATTTAATAATAAGCAGATTTAATAATATATTAATGAAAGAAAGTCGCGGACTATTAATTGGAAGAATGCAACCTGTTCATCATGGACATATTCAAGTGATAAAACAGACACTTGAGGAAGTTGATGAGCTTATAATAGGAATTGGAAGCGCACAATTAAGTCATTCAACAACAGACCCATTTACAGCTGGAGAAAGGGTAATGATGCTCACAAAAGCATTAGCTGAAAATAATATTGATACAGCTAGCTATTATATTATCCCAATACAAGACATACAGATGAATGCAGTTTGGGTTTCCCATATAAAGATGTTAACACCTCCTTTTGGAAAAATTTTTAGTGGAAATCCGTTAGTTCAGAGATTATTCGAAGAAGAGAATTATGAAGTAGCTAAACCTCCACTTTTCAAACGTGAAAAATTGTCTGGAACCGAAGTTAGAAGGAGAATGTTAGCTAATGAAGATTGGAAAAAGCTAGTTCCAAAATCAACTGCTGAAATTATCGAAGAAATAAATGGAATCAAAAGAATCCAACATTTAAATCAAAAAGAAGATAGTGAAAGATAATTTTCTTAAAGAATGATTTATTTTATTGATATTTTTATTAAATATCATTATTTACTATTTTAATTTTAACTATTTTACAATATTTTATAAATTTATACTAGTTTTATATATTCTAATACTATTTTACAATATTTTATAAATTTATACTAGTTTTATATATTTTTATATATTCTATACCATTTTTACAATATTTTATACATATTTACTAGTTTTATATTTATTTTATAATAATCTATAATATTTTATACTATTTATTATACTTTTATATTATTTTATAATATTTTAAATTATTTTATAGAATTTTATAGCATATTTAATTTAATATATACATATTTAATGTTATTTTATATCAAATTATTTTAATTAATAATTATGATATTAACATACAAAATTATAACAAGAAATATTAATAATAAAAAAAATAATAACAATAGTTATATTATAAAAAATTGATATATTATAAATATAGCATATAATAAAAAAATAATTAAATATAAGTAATATTTAATAATTTAATTATATTAATGATATTTATTATATAATATATTTAATGAATAATAGAAAACAATAATTAATGAGGGAAAAACTATGGTTGTAAAAATTGTTGAAAAAGATGATGAGTATTATAAAATCCAAGATCTTGTTGATTCAATAAAGAAAAGTAGAAGAGTAGATGAAGCTGGAGCTATCTTTACATTTGAAGGTTTTGTTAGAGGAACTGAGAAAATTACTGAAACTGAAAAAATAGTTGATAAAATGATATTAACTACTCCAAATAAAGAAAAAGCAGCTGAAGATCTTGAAACTATTGCTGAAAGTGTAAAAATTAAATATGGAGTTTTTGAAGTAGCTATTGTTCATTTTATAGGAGAATTTTATACAGGAGATCCATTATTTTTAGCTGCAGTTCTCGGGCCTCATAGAAATGAAACTCTTGATGCATTAAAAGAAGTTATTGAAAGAACAAAATATGATATTGAATTCAAAAAAGAAGAAATATCTAATACTGGTAAAAAGATTATTATGGCCGGAGGCAAATAATCAATTTTTTTTAATAGTTTTAAAAAATATAAAAAATTATTTAATAAAAAATAATTAAGGAAAAGATTATTCTTTTCCAACCATTGTTTCAGTAGATTTAACAATTGCTGAAACTTTATCTCCTTTTTTAAGTTCTAAAGCTTCTGCAGATTCTTTTGTAATTAGAGCAGTTATAACAGTAGGTTTTTCAACTTTAATTTTAATGCTAGCCATTACAGCACCGATTTCAACATTTTCAATAGTTCCATCTAATTTATTTCTTGCACTAAGTTTCATATTAATCCTCCAAATTTCAAAATTTGATTATAAATATTATTTAGAAATTTAAAATAGTATGACTATAATCATTTTAATATACTTTATTATATCATTCATATTATATAAATATTACTAATTCATCAATAAAATATAAAAATAAGAATTTTTACATCGAATAAAGCAATTAATACAAATCAATAAATGTTATTTTTATATTTTATTACATAATATCAATTATTGCATTCAATACTATGATTGTATCTTATTGTATTTAATCGTATTTTGTATCCATTTCACACTATTATTTACAATATAATTTTGAATATAATTTTTCATATAATTTAATAATTATAGAGTATAATGCTTATCTTTATAGAAAAACTTATTACAATTCATTTAAATAAATATATTTTAATATAAAAATTTATTATTAATTAATAAATCAATAGAAAAATAGTAAAAATAAGTTTATAGAAATAACTTTAATAAAATAATTTAAAAAAATCAATGAAGTGTTAAAATGGATGATTCAACTAAATTTATTCGGGATAGTGTTCACGGAAATCTTTCTTTAAGTGAATTTGAAGTTGAAGTAATGGACTCTCCACAAATTCAACGATTGAGAAGAATAAATCAGTTAGGATTTATATCCTTAGTTTATCCAGGAGCTAATCATTCTCGTTTTGAGCATTCAATTGGAACTATGTTTTTAGGTTCAAAATTAGCTGATCATCTTGAATTATCTGATTATGAAAAGAATTTAGTTAGAATTGCAGCTTTACTTCATGATGCTGGACATGGCCCATTTTCACATGTATCCGAAGCTGTTTTAGATGTTAAACATGAAGAACTAACAGCTAAAGTTATTAAAGATACTTCTTTAAAGGACATAATTACTGAAGAATTTGATCCAAAAGAAATTATTGACATAATTAATGGGAAAGGACATTTAGGACCTATAATTTCTGGTGAATTAGATGTAGATCGTATGGATTACTTAATTAGAGACTCTCATTACACAGGAGTAGCTTATGGAGTTATCGATGTTGATAGAATTATAGCTAATCTCAAACTTAAACAATACTTAATTCTCGACATAAAAGGAGTTCAAGCAGCTGAAGAAGCACTTGTAGCTAGATATCAAATGTATCCTAGTGTTTACCAACACCATACCACACGTATTCTCAATGCGATGTTTAGAAGATGTTTAAAACGTGTTTTTGAAGAAAATATTATTAATAGTGAAAATATGTATAAATATGATGATTCTGATCTTATCTGCAAATGTAGAAATGTAGATGAGAATGAATCAAAAAACAATGCTTTTATTAAAGATATAATAACTAGATTAGACAACAGAAACTTATTAAAAAGTGTATGTTCTATTCGTTTAAATGAATTTGAAACTCCACAGGAAATATTTGAAATAAAAAAGAAAATTCTTGAAAAATCTGAAGAAGAAATAAGTGAATCTATGGGAATTGATCGAAACTATGTAATTCTAAACATGCCAGAATATCCAAGATTTGATGAAATGAAAACTCAAGTAGCTGTTGAAGACAAACTTTTTCACTTAAATGAAATTTCAAGTATTGTTAAAGCGTTACAGAGTGCTAGGTTCAACTATCCAGACATCTGTTTATATATTCCAAAAGAAGACAAAGATAAGTTTAAAAATTTCAAATTAGATGATTATTTAGACCTTCCAGAAAGATCAGAAAATAAGTTTGATACAGTACATTTGGAACAATCAAGGCTTTTTGAATAAAACTTATCAATCTAATAATTAACAATGACCCCGCATTAAATAATTGAATTAATTTAAATAAAAATAATACAATTAAATAAAAATAATAATAATAAAAATAATACAATTGAATGAATGATTGAATGAATGAATTAAAATATTAATGATATAGTAGTAATAATAAAAATAATGATAATATGATAATTGTAGCTATTACTGGTGCAAGTGGTGTTATTTATAGTTTAAAGCTACTTAAAGCACTTAAAGAACTGAAAATAGAAACTGGTGTTGTAGTAAGTAAACCTGCAGAAATAATTTTTGATTATGAATTAGGAATAAAATTAGATGAAATTAAGAATTTATCTGATTATTATTATGAACCAAATGACTTAACTTCCTCTATCAATAGTGGATCATTTAAATTCGAATCTCTTGTTATTGTACCTTGTTCTATGAAAACATTATCAGCTATAGCTAATGGATATGGAAATAATGCAATAACAAGAGTAGCCGATGTAGCTTTAAAAGAGAAAAGAAAAACTGTTCTAGTTCCTCGTGAAACTCCCCTTAGATCCATTCATCTTGAAAATATGCTAGAAATAGCTAAAGAAGGAGGAGTTATTTTACCAGCTATGCCTGCTTTTTATCATAAACCAGAAAATATTGATGATATGGTTAACTTTGTAGTTGGAAAAATATTAGATTCATTAAATATAGAAAATAATCTATTTAATCGTTGGGAATAACAAAATCTTCAAAAAAATAATAAAAAAATAAAAAGATAAAAAATAAAAAATAAATAAATATATAGAATTTAATTTATTATAAATTTAATAAAATAAAAAGAGGAAATTCAATGATAAAAGATTCTGAATTTATAACTTCTAATGAAGTTCCAGGTCCTACAAAGGAAGAAATAAGGTGTTTACTACTTTGTAAAAGTGAAGTTTCCTCAGAAGATATTGTGGTTGATATAGGTTGTGGTACTGGTGGAATTGCAACAGAATTTGCAAAAAGGGCTAAGAAAGTAATAGCTATAGATAAAAACCCTAAAGCAATCAAATTAACTTTAGAAAATCTTCAAAAACATGATGTGGATAAAAAAGTAGAATTAATAGAAAATGATGGAGTTTTAGCTGTTAAATCCATTGAAAATATAGACATAGCTATTATTGGTGGAAGTGGTGGAGATTTAGATCAAATTTTAGAAACAGTTTCTTCTAAACTAAACCAAAATGGAAGAATAATTATTAATGCAATTCTAGCTGATACTAAAGTTCAAGCTGTTAATAAACTAAAAGAATTAGGTTATAAACCAAATATCATTGAAGCTAATATTTCAAAAGGAAAAATCATTGAAAGAGGAATTATGATGATAGCTGAAAATCCAATAGCTATCATATACTCAAAGTTATAAATAAAGGGAAAATTATGAAAATAAACTGGAAAATTAAATTAGGAATCTTATTACTTTTATTATCATTTGCAATTTATACATTTGCTTACTTTAATTTCCATGAACCAGATAAAGTACTATTCTATATAGTTATTGATTTAGCATTCATGCCACTAGATGTTCTTTTAGTTGTTATTATTGTAGAAGGAATAATAAATAAAAAAGAGAAAGAGAATATTCTAGAAAAAATGGATATGATTATGAGTGTATTTTTCTCAGAAGTTGGTACAGAAATTTTAAATAAAACAAGTAAATTAGATCTCAATATAGAAAAAATTCATTATGTCTTAGATAATATAGAAACATGGACAGATAATGATTTTAAAAGATTTTTAAGAAAATTTAGAAAATCCGATTATAATTTTGATTTACATATAGACAATGAAGAAAGACAAGAATTTTTCATTGATTTACAACAATTTTTAATAGAAAAAAGAGGATTTTTAATAAGATTACTTGAAAACCCGAATTTAATGGAAAAAGACACATTTTCGACTCTTCTTTTAGGAATTTTCCATTTAGATGAAGAACTTGAAAAAAGAGACATTGGAGAAAAAATTCCTGAAACCGATTATATACATTTAATCAATGATGTTGATAGGGTTTATTCTAGTTTAATTTATGAATGGATTAATTATTTGCATTATCTTAAAGTTCACTATCCTTATATGTTATCCTTAGCTGTTCGTACAAATCCATTTAATAAAGAAGCTAATATTCATGTAACTGAATAGTTTATTTGAATAATTTAGTAATTTATTATTACTATTATCAAATTTGAATATGATTGTTTTATATTTATTTTAATAATTATATTCAATTTATTTTATTATATAACAATTAAACTTAAATCAATTATAGCTTTTTTATAATAAATTTATTATTAATATATTTTAATCTGTTATAATTTATTTATTTTAACTTATTTTAACTTAATTTTTTACCAATTTATATCAATTATAAAATAAATTTAGTTTTATTATAATGATAAACTACTATAAAAATATTATTTCAATTAATTTAATATCAATTATTGTATATAAATAAAGAAAACTACTATAAAAATATTATTTCAATTAATTTAATATCAATTATTGTATATAAATAAAGAAAACTACTATAAAAATATT
>NZ_JAHLZE010000022.1:137500-151329 GCF_020148105.1 Methanobrevibacter sp. TMH8 | reverse complement strand
ACGCAATATACGCACCAGCAAGGAAACTCAAAATAACAACATTTCCCAAAGGCGCTTTTTCCTTAACCTCCGCAATACCAGCAATAGCCTTAGCAGTATCCGCAGGACTCTTAAAAGACGAACCCATATTCTCAACCTCTTAACATTAAATATCTCATTCCATAATTTATTGAGTTTATTCAATATACTAATTAGTTTATTAAATATTATAATATACTAATTGTATTCATACTAGACAAGTATCTATTGATTATGAAAATATATAATACAAGAGAATGACTAGAGAAATAATGGACTATTTTATAGCTAGAATTAAGATAATAAATAATAGAATAAAATTAATAGAACAATATATGAAAAATTTAAAAATAAAATAATAATGAAATATATTAGAACTATTTAACTATTAAAAACATTGAAATCATTATAGCTATGGAATTATTGATATTATACTAGATTAATTATTTATACAAAAGCATATACTATATAAAACACTATAATCTAAATTTTCAATTAAAAATATATATTTTTAACTAAAAATAAATTATACATCAAATATACTGTCATAGTATTAATAATAATTAATCATGATAATAAAAGTATTTTGTTATTCGTGAAAAAAAGAAATTTATAAATAATAATAAAAACAAAAAGTTAATGTCCAATATATAATAAATTAGATTTTTTATAAGTCTAATTATTGATAATTAACTTAATTCAATGCCTTAATAAAAATATATAATAAATGAAAATAAATAAAAAAATAAAAGAAAATCAATGATTATATAATTAAAAAACAATACTTATTATATATAATAAAAAACTATCAATTTAAATTAAATCATTGATTTATTAAACAAAATAAAAACTAGATAAAATGTTAATCGGATTAATATCAGATACCCATATTCCAGACAGGACCGAAAAAGTCCCTGTAACTGTTTTAGAAACCTTTAAAAATGTTGAACTTATTATTCATGCTGGAGATTTAACATCGATTGAAGTAAAGGAAGAATTAGAAAAAATAGCTCCAGTATTAGCAGTCCAAGGAAATATGGATAGAAAACATGGTTTAGATCTTCCTGAAAGTATTGTAAAAACTATTGATGGAATAAAAATTGGAGTAAAACACGGAGAAATTTATCCAAAAGGAGATACTCAACAACTATATTACATAGCAAAAGAATTAGATGCTGAAGTATTAATAAGTGGACATACACATCAAGCCTTTATAGAACAGTTAGATGATGTACTTCTCTTAAATCCAGGTAGCCCAACAGCACCAAGACTTACAGATCCAACAGTGATGTTGATGACTATAGAAGAAGGAGAAGTAGATGTTGAAATAAAAAAAATTGGAAGCCCAGTTTGTTCTGCATTGAACTTCAAAAAAGAATAAAAAGCTATTTAAGGAAAGATTAAATGGGAAGTAGATGGCAAGTTGAAAAAAAGAAAGATCCTTATTATAAGCGATCCAAAGAACAGGACTATAGATCTCGTGCTTCTTTTAAATTATCACAACTTGATAAAAAATATAAAATAATCAAAAAAGGAACTGCAGTAGTAGATTTAGGAGCTGCTCCCGGAGGATGGTCACAAGTAGCTCTTGAAAAAGTAGGTGAAGAAGGGATTGTTTTAGGAGTAGATCTTCAGAAAATTAAACCATTCCCTGAAAAAAACTTCCATTTTATTAGAGGAGATTTCACAAAACCCGAAATCCAGGAAAAAATAATAGATATTATTGATGGAAAAGCAGATGTTGTTATCTCAGATGCCTCACCACAATTAAGTGGAATTAAAGATGTAGACCATCTAAGATCAATTGATTTATCTAATTCTGTAATCGAAATAGCTGATAATATACTCGAAAAAAATGGAAATCTTCTAATCAAAGTATTTCAAGGAGAAGAATATAAGAATCTAATTGAAAGTCTTCGAAAAAAGTTCAAAATACTAAAAACAACAAAACCGGCATCTTCAAGAAAAAAAAGTTCAGAAATGTATGTTATTGGGTTGAAATATAGATAAAAGACTCGAGATAATTAAAAAAGAAAATAAAATAGCGATGAAAATAAAAATAAGATAAAAATAAAAAATAATATATAAAAAAATATAATAATAAAATAAAAATAAGATAAAAATAAAAAATAATATATAAAAAAATATAATAATAAAATTATAAATTAATTAAACTATTTTAAGATATCCATTACTTGGTTCAAAAATAACTCCTTTATGTTTTAACTGTTTTATAATTTCTTCGACTTTTTCTTCACTCATATCATATTGATCTATGAGGTTAGATGTTAAAACATTGACTGGAGCTTGATCTCCATACTCTTCTTGAAGTTCTTTTATTTCATCTACAACTTTTTGAAGTCTATCTCTTTCTGACTTTGGAGTTCTTCCTTCAACCATATCAACATCAATTTGACCTGTTTCAGGATCATAACCAACTTCTTTTAAACAAGCCATTTGTAAAGCTATAGCTTTTTTTGCATCTTCTTCTTCAACAAAGTCTTTAAGTTTAATTTTTGCACTGGCTTCAGATAATCGAATAATAGCTTCTAATTGCCTAGCTGTTATTGGAACCGGAGCATCTTCATCAACAGCACCACTTCTCATATTAACATAGAAATCTTCAAGAACTTTATTAGACTCATTAGTAAGTTTTGGAGTTATATTTTTTCTAGCATAAGCAATATATTTTCTAAGAAGTTCTGGTTCAATTTCATAACCTATAGAATCTTCTTGATGTATTTTAAGTATATGTTTAGCTAATTCCCTATCATTTTCCACATTTGGTTTGTCTTCAACTACAAAAGTCAAATCAAATCTTGAAAGAATTGGAGAAGGTAAATCAATTTGTTCAGCTACAGATTTGTACCTATCAAACCTTCCAAATTTAGGATTAGCTGCTGCAAGAACAGAACAACGTGAATTTAAAGTAGCCATTATTCCAGCTTTAGCTATGCTTATAGTTTGCTGTTCTAAAGCTTCATGAAGTGCAGACCTATCTTCAGATCGCATTTTGTCCAGCTCATCAACACAAACATTACCTTTATCACCGAGAACTAATGCTCCAGCTTCAAGAGACCAACCACCAAGTTCATCCCTTACAGCTGCTGCAGTAAGTCCTGCTCCAGTTGTACCTTTACCACTTGTATAGATACTTCTTGGTGCAAGTTTTGAAACATATTTTAACATTTGAGATTTACCAATACCTGGATCTCCAACTATTAAAATATGTATATCTCCCCTAAGACGAGTTTTATCTTCAAGTTCTTTAGCTGCACCTCCAAATAATTGAAGTGCAATAGCTTCTTTAACCTGCCTATAACCTTTAATAGAAGGAGCTGTAGATTTAATTATCTTCTCATGAATGTTAGGATCTTTTGACAACTCGATGATTTTTTCTTCATCCTCTTCACTAATTTCAAGCTCTTCAAATTCCTCTTCTTGAGGTTTAATAAAGTTAGCATAGATGTAATTTTTAAATTTACCACTTCTTTCTTCTCTAAAAGTTTTAAGAGTTCCAGTAATAATAACTTTATCACCAGGATTCAATACATCTACCAAATCATCTTCAAGAATTATAAGTATTTGTTTTGGTTCAGTTCCTCCAGAAAGATTTTCTAATGGCTCTTGAACTCTAGCTGTTTGAGTATCAATATATTTTGATTCCTCTTGAAGTAGTCTAAAGGACCTGCCTCCACATTCAGTACATAATGATGGTTCAACTATTGTATTACTGTTAGTTTGTTCAACCTCATGGAGTCTCATACATCCCCTACATTCAAAAACCCCAGTTTCAATTCTAGGACGAATTTCATCAGTTTTACGAACAATACCTTCAACAGATACAAATTTTCCAATATATTTACTAAGAAGATGTTTAAGCTGGATTAGATTGGTTAAATTTTCCAATCTTATATTTAAATCAGCATCTTTCATCAAAGGATCAATGTTTTTAATAGCTTTAGCCGAAGCAAGAAGAACATCATCTGGTTTCTCTATTAAAAGATCAGCTAAATCAGGATCAAACATTTCCAAATCCATATAATCTACAATTAGCGATCTATCATCAGGATACTTCTCTAAAATCTCAAAAACATCATCTTTATACTTTGTTGAGAAAAATTCTTCAAATTTAGTAATTGAAGTTTTTGATTTATCACTAGTACTCATCATAATTACATTGATTTTTATATAATAAAAATATTTCAGTTTATTTAAGATGAATATTTCAAAGTTGAGATAATATATTTTTTATAATTATAAAAAATATAAATATAAAAAATGAAAATATAAAGATAAAAATAAAATAAAATAAAGTTTTAATAAATAAATAGACATATACCAAAAGTTATTTAATATATAAAATAAATAACATTATTACGATAAATAAGATATACTATTTTTACTTAATTAGAATCATAAATGATATAATTATAAAATAATTAGGAATTTATAATTAATAATTAACTAAATATAATTAAATATAACTAATTAAAGGTAATATTAATGAGGAAATCACGATTAAATTTATTTAAATCAACTTCAATGCTAATATCTGTATTAGGAGTTTTGATGATAGTTTCTACTATTATTGTTGCTGCATACATTGGTTTCAGTGTACTTTCATCTGGAATAACTTCAGAAGTTTCATCTGGAACCCAATATGATGAATTAGCTACTTTAAAATCTAATTATAGTGATTTAGAAGCTAAATTTAACATCACAAAACCCGACATATTTGCAGGATCTGATAAAGCAAAAGAAAAGCAATATATTAATGCAGAACTAGAACTTCTAAGAGCAGGTTCTGCTATTGGTGATGTTGAAAGTGCTTTAAAAGCTGGAAAATCTGCAAGTGATGTGGATGCACGAATAAAAATAGCTAAAGAAAAATTAACCATAGCTTCACAAGCCTATAACGCGTTATAACCTATTTCTAATTATTTGGTTATGTAAATATCACAGATAAATACCCAAATAATCAAAAATTATATTAACTATTATTTACATAAATATAAATGTATAATTATAATAGAATTATAATATAAATATAATAGAATATTTTTAGAAAAATATATTCCAATGATAAGACCATTTACTGATTATTATTGAATCATTTATTATTTTTAAAATTATATCTCAAATTTTTAATTAATACTGTATTATGATATTTTAAGATTATAAAATAGGTCATAATGATAGTTAGGGAGGAAAAATTATGGAAAAATACGAAGATTTATTAAATAGAGCTATAGACCAGCTCCCACCTGAAGTTTTTGAAACAAAAAGATTTAGTGTTCCTAAAGCTTATTCTGTAATACAAGGTAATAGAACTTTTATTCAAAATTTTAAAGACATAGCAGAAGCTTTAAATAGAGATCCACAACATTTACTTAAATTCTTACTTAGAGAATTAGGTACAGCTGGAAATTTAGAAGGTGGAAGAGCAATATTACAAGGTAAATTCACACATTTTCTAATTAATGAAAGAATAGATGAATATGTAGAAAAATTCGTAATGTGTCATGAATGTAATAGACCTGATACACGAATCATCCGAGAAGATAGAATATTCATTCTTAAATGTGCAGCTTGTGGTGCAAAAGCTCCATTAAAAACATTATAAATAAAATTTATAACAAAAACTAATTTAAAAATATAGCTAATAATTATTAGCTACTTTTTATTTATTATTTAAATATTATATTCTAACTAAATAACTAACCATATTCTAAATACTATTTTATAAAAAATTGTTAGATATAAACCATAAACATTATTAATAGTATCATTAAAAAATATAAACTTATATATTCTTATTTTATATTAAATTCAATTATATTAATAACAATTCAATCATATTACAATATTATCATATAAAATAAGAATATAGAACGATAATATAAAAGGATTGTATAAAGAATAGTATATTAAAATATATAATCAAATAATAACAATAATCTATTAATTGAATAAAAAAGTGTTAAAATGTTTTGTCCAGAGTGTGGTAATACAGACAGCCCTTTAGTTGAAGGGATATGTCAAGACTGTTTTTTAAAAAAACTTTCACTTCTTAAAATTCCTGAAAATATTGAAGTTACTGTATGTGCCCATTGCAATGCTAAATTTGAAGAAGGAAAATGGGAAGAATCTGAAATTCCAGAAGAAGAGATAATATATAGAGCTTTAGAAAGATCTATTGATATTGATCCTCATGTAGACAAAGAAAAAATAGATATAGATCTTGAAATTCTTCAAATGAGAGGAACTATAGCTGAATGTTATATAGAAGCTAAAGCTGAAGTTTTTGGAGAATATATTCAACAATCTTTTGAAACTGAAGTTAGATTAAGAAAAGATGTTTGTCCAACATGTAGTAAACAACAATCTGGGTATTACGAAGCAGTTATCCAATTTAGAGCAGATGAAAGAGAATTAAGTGAAATTGAAAAAGAAGAAGCAGACAGAATTGTTGATAAAACATTGAATAATCGTTATAATAAAGATAAATTGGCATATCTTGTTCAAAAAGCAAAATTAAAAGAAGGAAACGATTATTATATCGGTTCTTATAAATCTGGAAGAAAAGTTGTTGAAGCACTTCAAGAAGAATTTGGAGGAATCATAAAAGAATCTCCACGATTAATAAGTCAAGATAAGTCTACTGGAAAAGGACTATATAGAATATGGATCTCTATTCGCCTACCCCAATTTAAGATAGGTGATTTTGTAAGATATGAAAATAAAAATGGTGAAATATTAGATATTGATGGTAAACGAATCCTTACTCGTATTTTAGAGAATTTTGAAAAAATACCTATAAAATGGAAAGAGTATGAAAAGATTGAATATTTAAAAGGACAAGACGATATTGAATCTACTACCATAATATCAAAATCCCCAACAAATATTCAGGTTTTAGACCCTGATGATTATAGTGTAATTGATATAGATATGAATGATTCATTCCAAAAATTAAATATTGGAGATGAAGTAAAAGTTATAAAGATAGAAAATAATTTATATTTACTTTTAAATAAAGAATAATAGCTAAAAAATAATAATACTAATACTAATATAATAATATAATAATAATTAAAAGATTATATTTAATTTATCTAATAATATTAATATAATTAAAAATTAATATAATTAAAAAATCTATATTTATTTTTGAATAAATAATATATTATTAAAATACTAATTATTAAAAATTACAAATAATAAAATAAATAAACATTATCAAAATATCAAACTAGTATAAAGTGATTGAATGGATATAAAAGCAAAAATAGACCTAATAGAAAAAGGAACAATGGAAGTAATAACTTCTGAAGAATTAGAAGAAAAATTCAAAAAAGATAAACCTATTGCTTATACTGGTTATGAACCTTCTGGAAAAATTCATTTAGGTCATGCTATTACAGTAATGAAATTGAAACAACTTCAAGAAATTGGTTTTAAGATAAAAATCCTCCTTGCTGATTATCATGCTTATTTAAATGGAAAGGGAACTCTTGAAGAAATAGAAGAAACAGCTAAGTACAATGAAAAATGCTTCAAAGCACTTGGATTAAGTGAAGATACTGAATTTATTCTTGGTTCAAGTTTTCAAACTACTGCAGAATATACTGAGGAATTATACAAATTAGCTACTCTCACTACATTAGTTAGAGCAAAGAGAAGTATGGATCAAGTAAGTAGAAATAGTGAAAATCCAAAAGTATCTGATGCAATATATCCTTTGATGCAAGTTGCTGACATGATATCATTAGATGTGGATGTAGCTCTTGGAGGAATGGAACAGAGAAAAATACAGATGTTAGCTAGGGAAAATCTTCCAAAAATCAATCAAAATCCACCAGTATGTATCCATACCCCACTTTTACATGGTCTCGATGGTGATGAAAAGATGTCTAGTAGTAAAGGAAACTTTATAGCTATCGATGATGATGAAAAAGAAATAAAAACTAAAATAAATAAGAGTTTCTGTCCAATTAAAGAAATTGATGGAAATCCGATTATTGAAATAGCTAAACACTTTGTTTTCCCAAATCAAGAGAAATTACTCATTGAAAGACCTGAGAAATTTGGTGGGAACTTAGAGTTGAATGAAAATGAACTTCTCGATATGTATGTATCTGGTGAACTTCATCCAATGGATTTAAAGAATGCAGTAGCTACATATATGATAAATTACTTAGCTAATGTAAGAGAATACATGGCAAATAACTAACTAAAATTTTTTAATTATATTAATAAAAATTTTGATTTGAAAATATACTTAATAAAAACTTAAAATCATTAATAAAAAGTTATATATTGAAAATAAATATTAAATAAATATTAAGAATATACTAAAACAATAACAAAGATATTATTAAAATGTATATATTAAAAATATTGATAATAATATAGATATTGATATAATATAGAATAAAATGTTATAAATAATATACTATTAAAAATATATTAATAAAAACAAATTGTAAATGTGATTAACTATGGATTATGAAATGAGATTACCAAATGGTGTTGGAGAGCAAATTCTTGCACATACAATTGAAAAATTTGATGTGAAATTAAAACATACTGATTATGGGCCAGTACTTGTTGGAACAATGGAAGAATTAGAAGATGCTAAAGATTACATTGTGAAATCCATTAATGAGAGATTGAACGAACTTTCTAAATCAAAAGACGAAGAAGATAATGAGAACGAAGAAGAAAGTAATGAAAAATAAATATGATATCAATCAATACCACTAACACAAATACCTAAAAAAGGAGCTACAGCTTTTCTAATATCCGATTGCACTTTTTTAGGACCATTGTTAGCATTTATAATTTTAAATATATCTTTATCATTTTTAGCTAAATCCAAATACTTATTTTTAACATCAACTAAAAAAGATTTTTTTTCAAACTCGTCTTCACCAGAACAACGTTCTATAGCTATATCTACATCAAGATCTAAAAGGAGAACAATATCTGGTTTTTTTGCAAACTTGTTGATATCAGCTATCCAATTTTGAGGATTTTGATAAGCTAAGCTAGAATAAAATGATCTATCACTTATGATAACTTTGTTACAATATTCTTCGCTATCTATTTTATCCATGAGAAGAAGACGATCAGCTGCAAAAAGAAGGCCAAGAGTTTTTTGAATATTTTCATCAGTGGCACTAGGATTTTGAAGCATTTTTCTAATTAGAATTCCAATCTCAGAATCAGTAGGTTCAACAAATGTTTCTACTTCAAAACCAGAATCTTCAAGCCATTGTTTAAGAGCTGTTATTTGAGTTGATTTTCCAGCTCCATCAATTCCTTCTAAAACTATATACATAATAATATCTTAGTTCTTAAATTATATAAAATTTTACCAGTTTATCCAGTATAACATGACAAATTATATTTATTCTATTTCCAAATCATTAACAATAAATAAGATTTCATAAAATGAGTTTTATTAAATCATTAATTTTGAATTACGAGTTTGTTTTATCTATTTTGTTCTGATTTTAATTCAGATTTATATTTTTCATATAAATTTCTTGAATAAATTTTTTCTAAATCTGAATCTCTCACTTTTTTCCAAAGTATAGATGCAGCTTTTATTTTATTAGAAAACATCATAGATATACTGTCATTACAAAAATCCTGATAAAATTTATTCCACTGACAAGATGAGTTATTATATTTTGCATAATCATTTTTTCCTAAATATACATCTATTAAATTTTTAACCGTAAAATTTTCATCTTTTGTTTGCCTAACTTTTTTTAGTGCAGCTGCCATATCAGCTGTATATTTAAAATTTTTAATGCCAATTTGTTTCCCAAAAAAATCCCTATATTCATTTCTCATAGCAAATCCAAATTCTAATAGTTTTGTGTCAAGAGTAAGATTATTATTAGTTTTTTTTATACTAACTTTCTTTTGATGTTTAACAATATTTCCATCAAAATATTCTTTGACATAATTATTTAATTCTGACTTATTTCCATTATATTCAATTCCAAGTTCCTTACATATTTGCTGTAATTCTTCCTTATACCAATAATATTTGTTAAATTCTTTATAAGATTTTATTTTTTCAAATTTTGGTCGCATATTCTTCATCCAATTTAATATTTTCTTTTTAAATATGTAATAGCTTTGTTAGTAGTTTTGTTTATAAATATTTACTCAAATTTCTTCAAAATTTCACCATAGACTTCTTTGAGTCTTCCTTCTGAATTTTCATAAATTCGTTTCAAAATAAATTCAGGAGTACTTCTAGCTAAACAATTCATCTTAGGAGTTCTGTCAACAATCAGATTATAATTTTTATCCAGCCCTTTAGCTTCAATACCATCAACCCTAACATCTGCATAAGCCATTAACTCTTTAGCCATGTGAGTTACTATAATCGCATATGAATTAGACTCTTTAATCATTTCAATGAAACTAGAAATAATCTTAACAGCTGCATCAAGCTCTGTTATGCCTTCAAGTTCATCTAATAATACTAATTTTTCAGTGTCTGTTGTGACAATCGGCATAAAAACATTTAAAAAAGATTCAAATGCTCCAGCATCAAGAGATCTCTTTTTGGAAAAATGATATATTTCATCGAGTAACTTAACTTCAGCTTCTCTTGTACAAACTGGAAGCCCCATTTGAGCCATGATTGAAATTTGGGATATAGTTTCTAAAAGTGTTGTTTTTCCACCACTATTAGCACCAGTTAGAAGAGCAACATTATCAGGATAAGTTAAATCATAATCGACTCTTTGAATATCATCTCCTTTTTCAAGACCAAGTTCTAGATGAAGAGCACCTTTAAGTTTAAAATTATCCCCAATTTTTGGAGCTATCAAGTCATATTCATATGCAAAACTACCTAAAGTAAATTCATAATCAAACTCAAGAGTTTCCTGAACTTCTTCAATAGCTTTTAATTTTATACTATCTAAATAGTTAGATGCAGTAATCTTTTTATCAAATAAATCATTCTCTTTTTGTGAGCTCTCCATTAATTTAATTCTTTCAAGTTCAGTTTCATCGATTTCAAGAGGATATTGTCTTAAAAAAGGATCAAAGTCTACACCTGCCTCTTCCTTAATAGTTGCCTTACCTTTAGTAATAATTTCATCAAAGATTTTCTCAATTTTAGGAGGCATTGCATTGTTTAAAAGATCAAGAACTTCATCCCCTTCTAAATCAATTTCTTTAATAGCAACCTTAATCTCTTCATCTAAAGATGATTTAACATTATTAACAACTTTTTCAATATCAACATTTCGTTTTTTAAGAGAATTAACCTCATCAAGAATAGGAGTGATATCATCTAAGATAGTATCTTTATTTAGAATTTTTCTAATTTCAGCTACCCTTTTAAACAAATCTGCGTTCTTATTAAAATAATCTAATATAATTTCAGGAACAATTTCATGTTCAGGAGCATCTTTGTTAATCATTATGGAATTATTCATTTCACTAACATCAATAAATCCTTCAGTATATACATAATAAATTAGCTCATAGCTACGAACTTCTTCTTCAAACATAGCTGATGATGCATTGATTATAGGATAATATTGGTTCAGCCCTAATTCCATCAAATAATCGTTATCTTCATCACTTTCAACAAGAATAGCTTTACTAGGGTCATATTCAGGTTTATTTTTTAATGGTAAATGTAAATTTTTCATTAACCCACGTAGTTTAATTATAGGCAATTTAGAAACCTTATTTTTAGCTTCCATAACAAAATTAACTTGTTTTTCAATAGAATTTTTATCTTTAGAAGGAGCAAGGAGGAGTATTCTATTTTCAGCATACTTTGTGTTAGAGTAATCTACAATCTTTTGAATAATCTCTTCATATAATTGTTGAGCACGTTCACTTTTAATAAAATCTTGTTTAGTATTTCCTAAAAGTTGATTCATAATTTCAATAGCTTTTCTTTGACTTATTCCATCAATAGCTATTAAACTTTCTAAATCAAGATCATCAACAATTCGTTCCAATTCTTCTTTTCCACCAACAGCCTTAAGTATCTTTTCAGATAGTTTATCCCCTATTCCACTAACATCATGTAAATCCATCTTTTAACTCCTTATAGATTCATTTCACATATAACCATTTATCTATTAATCTACTAATCTAATAATCTATTAATCTATTAAATTCAATACTTTTGCTAATTTTGAAGTCATGGGAAAATGATTATACAACCATGTTATTCCTTGGTAAATATATATAATGAACTTTAACCTAGAGCTAATGAAAAGTAATATTTTGAAACTCTATTAATATTATTATCAGCTATTAGCATCTAATTATAACTAGATAAAATATTTTAAATTAACATTTACTGATAAATATTTTTTAAATGATTATTTTCTAATAATATTTTAAAGTTAGATATCATCAAAATTATGGTTTTTAAATTTCCATCGAAGGTCAATTGCAAAATTAACAATATTTAATGATGTTAAATAAGGAATGTCATCCTTTAAATTGATTTCATCAGAATTAAGAATCAAATTTCCCCCTTCAACAGACTTTATAGGATAATAATTATCTCTAAAATCATATAGATAAATATCAGAATCATCAGCAATGTTATTTTTATTGATAAATTTATTTAGAATTTTTTTATGTTTTTTTGAGATGATTGGCTTTCTAGTTACTAAAGATTCCACATTTCCTTTAATTAAAACTTCTAGTATAGGAAATTCATATTGTTCTGCTTTATCAATACTATTAATTTTATTAAAATAATTTGACATGAAGTATTTCAAATTTTCTTTTGATAATTCAGGAGATAGTGTTAACAAATCAAAATTTTTTAAATTAAAAACAGTTTCTGAATTAAAAACATTTAATGGATAAGACCCATAAACATTAACCTCATAATTATCTTTTAAATATTTATTTAATCCTAAAAGTCCAGTCATTATACTAATTTTCAAATCAAATTTTTTTAATATTGCAATTATCTTGATTAAATTTTCTTTTGCATCTTTATGGACAATATCTGGCCATTTCCATACTAATTCATAATCTTTATTTTTAGATATAGATATTGCCTCTTTTAAGAAATTTACATAATAGCTAATATCTATTGATTTTATTCCTCCAAAATTATTAATATTATTTATATTATTAATATTGTTTAAAGGAACTTCTAAATAAACCCTAGATAACTGAAAATTATTATTATTATTATTATTATTATTGATATTATTATTGATATTTCCATTATATTTAATATCTTCAATATCAATTATTTTATCCAAATCACGACTATTAATATTTTTTAGCAATTCTAAATCATTTACATATAATGATAATGAAAATCCAGTTTTAGATTGATTTTTAGTATCATTATATACACAATGATGCTGTTGATTATTATTATCATTATTATTAGTATTGCCATTATGAAATTTATTATTAATAATACTTCCAATATCTGGATTAATATCCCTATCTGTAGGTTTATAACTTTCAATTATGATATTTTTTAAATTATTAAAAAAATTTCTTCTGAATTCATTAATTTGACTTAAAGGTGCAAATAAATTTCCAGAATAATTTACTTTAATATCTTCAATATATATCGGAAGATTATCAGTTTTAAGAAGTTGATTCCTAATTTGTTTTGAAGATATAGGTTTATTTTTAGCAATTTCCCATTGCTTTTTACCTTTTTGAGAGAATGTTAAGATTTTCCCATTAGCTAATTTAATAACAGCTTTTAAAGTAGGAATTTTATCAATATTTTTATCTTTTGAAGAATTGATTGAAAATTCAAGTGA